>NZ_CAWNWX010000060.1:0-13445 GCF_963878195.1 Aeromonas sp. HMWF016 | reverse complement strand
AGAGGTTGATAACAATGACAATCGGTCTTGTAGGTCGCAAAGTGGGTATGACTCGCATCTTCACTGAAGATGGCGTTTCTATCCCGGTGACTGTTATCGAAGTTGAAGCTAACCGTGTAACTCAGGTCAAATCTGTAGAAACCGACGGCTACAACGCTATTCAGGTTACCACTGGCTCCAAGAAAGCTAGCCGCGTAACCAAGCCGGAAGCTGGCCACTTCGCCAAAGCTGGTGTAGAAGCCGGTCGCGGTCTGTGGGAATTCCGCCTGAACAACGGTGAAACTTTCACTGTTGGTAGCGAGCTGAAAGTAGATCTTCTCGCTGACGTTAAGCTGGTAGACGTTACCGGCACATCCAAGGGTAAAGGTTTTGCCGGTACTGTTAAGCGCTGGAACTTCCGTACCCAGGATATGACCCACGGTAACTCTCTGTCCCACCGTGTACCTGGCTCCATCGGTCAAAACCAGACCCCGGGCCGTGTATTCAAGGGCAAAAAGATGGCTGGTCACATGGGTGCTGAGCGTGTAACGACTCAGAACCTGGAACTGGTTCGTGTTGACGCTGAACGCAACCTGCTGCTCATCAAAGGTGCAGTACCGGGTGCAACCAACGGCAACGTGATCGTTAAACCTGCCGTCAAAGCGTAACGTCTGAGGAGATAGTAATGGAATTGGTAATGAAAGACGCCAAGAGCGCTCTTGAAGTTTCCGAGACTACCTTCGGGCGCGAATTCAACGAAGCTCTGGTTCACCAGGTTGTCGTTGCTTATGCCGCTGGTGCCCGTCAGGGTACTCGTGCGCAGCTGACTCGCTCTGAAGTGTCTGGTGGCGGCAAAAAGCCGTGGCGTCAGAAGGGTACTGGTCGTGCCCGTGCTGGCTCCATCCGTTCGCCCATTTGGCGTTCCGGTGGTGTGACTTTTGCAGCTAAGCCGCAAGATCACAGCCAGAAAGTAAACAAGAAGATGTACCGCGGCGCTATCCGTAGCATCCTGTCCGAGCTGGTACGTCAAGAGCGCCTGATCGTTGTTGAGAAGTTCGGCATCGAAGCTCCGAAGACCAAAGAACTGATCGCCAAGCTGAAAGAAATGGAACTGACTGACGTTCTGATCGTGACTGCTGAAGTCGATGAGAACCTGTTCCTGGCTGCTCGCAACCTGTACAAAGTTGACGTGCGTGACGTTGCCGGTATCGACCCGGTCAGCCTGATCGCTTTCGACAAGGTTCTGATGACTGCTGACGCAGTTAAGCAAATCGAGGAGATGCTGGCATGATCCGTGAAGAGCGTCTGCTGAAAGTTCTGAAGGCTCCGCACATCTCTGAAAAGAGCACCATGGTTGCAGAAAAGCAGAACACTATCGTGTTCAAAGTTGCTGTTGATGCCACCAAGGCGGAAGTCAAAGCTGCAGTTGCGAAACTGTTCGAGGTCGAAGTTGAGACCGTCCGTACCCTGAACATGAAGGGTAAGACCAAGCGCGCAGGTGCACGCGTAGGCCGTCGTTCCGATTGGAAAAAGGCTTATGTGACCCTGAAAGCTGGTCAGGACATCGACTTCATGGGCGCAGCCGAGTAAGAGGAGTTCTGAAAAATGGCAATCGTTAAGTGCAAGCCTACTTCTCCGGGCCGCCGCCACGTCGTCAAGATCGTCAACCAGGAACTGTACAAGGGTAAGCCCTTTGCAGCTCTGCTGGACAAGAAAGACAAAACCGGTGGTCGTAACAACAACGGCCGCATCACCACTCGCCACATCGGCGGTGGTCACAAGCAGCACTACCGTCTGGTCGACTTCAAGCGCGACAAAGACGGTATCCCGGCTAAAGTTGAGCGCCTGGAATACGATCCGAACCGTACCGCAAACATCGCCCTGGTGCTGTATGCAGACGGTGAGCGTCGTTACATCCTGGCTCCGAAAGGCCTGAAAGCTGGTGATGCAATCGCTTCTGGTGCTGATGCCGCAATCAAGGTAGGTAACACCCTGCCGATGCGCAACATCCCGGTCGGTTCTACCGTTCACGCTGTTGAGATGAAGCCTGGTAAAGGTGCCCAGCTGGCTCGTTCCGCTGGTACTTTCATCCAGATCCTGGCTCGTGAAGGTAACTATGTAACTCTGCGTCTGCGTTCCGGCGAAGTACGTAAAGTTCTGGCCGAGTGCCGCGCTACCATCGGCGAAGTCGGTAACTCCGAGCACATGCTGCGTCAACTGGGTAAAGCCGGTGCAAACCGCTGGCGTGGTATTCGTCCGACCGTTCGCGGTATGGCGATGAACCCGGTTGACCACCCGCACGGTGGTGGTGAGGGTCGTAACAAGGGCATGCAGCCTGTGTCCCCATGGGGCCAGAAGGCTAAAGGCTTCAAGACCCGTAAGAACAAGCGTACCGACAAGTACATCGTACGTCGTCGTAACAAGTAATTGTTAACATAGAGGAATCACCATGCCACGTTCTCTCAAGAAGGGTCCATTTATCGACCTGCACTTGCTGAAGAAGGTAGAGAAAGCGGTGGAAAGCGGGGATAAAAAGCCGGTTAAAACCTGGTCCCGTCGTTCAATGATCATCCCGAACATGATCGGTTTGACCATCGCTGTCCATAATGGTCGTCAGCACGTTCCGGTTTTCGTTACCGAAGAAATGATCGGTCACAAACTGGGTGAATTCGCACCGACTCGTACTTATCGCGGCCATGCTGCTGATAAGAAGGCTAAGAAGCGCTAAGGGATAAATGATGGAAGCTATCGCTAAACACCGTTATGCCCGTACTTCTGCCCAGAAAGCTCGTCTGGTAGCCGATCAAGTACGTGGTCTGTCCGTAGACAAGGCTCTGAACATCCTGACCTTCAGCCCGAAAAAGGCTGCTGTTCTGGTGAAGAAAGTGCTGGAATCTGCCATTGCAAACGCTGAGCACAACGAAGGCGCCGACATCGACGCCCTGCGTGTTGCTACTATCATGGTCGACGAAGGTCCCTCCATGAAGCGCATCCGTCCTCGTGCCAAAGGTCGCGCGGATCGTATCCTCAAGCGTACCGCTCACATCACCGTAGTGGTATCCGACGCTAAGGCTGGGAGATAAGCAATGGGTCAGAAAGTACATCCTAATGGCATTCGCCTGGGTATTACCAAGCCTTGGAATTCTACCTGGTTCGCGAACACCAAAGACTTCGCTGACAACCTGTACAGCGATTTTCAAGTACGCCAGTTCCTGACCAAGGAACTGAAAAACGCGTCCTTGTCCAAGATCACCATCGAGCGTCCGGCCAAGAGCATCCGTGTGACCATTCACACCGCTCGTCCGGGTGTTGTGATCGGTAAGAAAGGCGAAGACGTTGAGAAGCTGCGCAAAGCTGTAGCCACTATTGCTGGCGTGCCTGCTCAGATCAACATTTCCGAAGTCCGCAAGCCGGAGCTGGATGGCAAACTGGTTGCCGACAGCATCACTTCCCAGCTGGAGCGTCGTGTAATGTTCCGTCGTGCTATGAAGCGCGCCGTACAGAACGCAATGCGCCTGGGTGCCAAGGGCATCAAAGTGGAAGTTTCCGGTCGTCTGGGCGGCGCTGAAATCGCGCGTACCGAATGGTACCGTGAAGGTCGTGTGCCGTTGCACACCCTGCGTGCCGACATCGACTACGCAACTTCTGAAGCCCACACCACTTACGGTGTGATCGGCGTTAAAGTTTGGATCTTCAAGGGCGAAGTTCTGGGCGGTCTGGCTGCTGTCAACGCTGCCGCTGCTCAAGAGCAAGCTCCTGCGAAGCCCAAGCGTGACAACAAGCGCCGCGCTGCCAAGTAAGGAGATTCGGTAAATGTTGCAACCAAAGCGTACTAAATTCCGCAAGACCCACAAAGGTCGTAACCGCGGTCTGGCCACCTCTGGTAACGAAGTATCCTTCGGTACCTTTGGCCTGAAGGCGACATCTCGTGGTCAGCTGACTGCTCGTCAAATCGAAGCAGCCCGTCGTGCCATGACCCGTCACGTTAAGCGTCAGGGTAAGATCTGGATCCGTGTGTTCCCGGACAAGCCGATTACCGAAAAGCCCCTCGAAGTTCGTATGGGTAAAGGTAAGGGTAACGTGGAATACTGGGTTTGCCCGATCCAGCCTGGCAAGGTTCTGTACGAGATGGACGGTGTACCTGAGGCTCTGGCGCGTGAAGCGTTCGCCCTGGCCGCAGCCAAGCTGTCTGTTCAGACCACTTTCGTAATTAAGACGGTGATGTGATGAAAGCCCAAGATCTGCGTCAAAAGAGCGTCGAAGAACTGAACCAGGAGCTGCTGGGCCTGCTGCGTGAGCAATTCAACATGCGCATGCAAGCTTCCACCGGCCAACTGGCTCAGACTCACACTCTGAAACAAGTGCGTCGTGACGTCGCACGTATCAAGACTGTACTGACTGAGAAGGCAGGTGCGTAATGACTGACAAAATCCGTACTCTGCAGGGTCGTGTAATCAGCGACAAGATGGACAAGTCCATCACTGTTGCCATCGAGCGCAAGGTAAAGCACCCGATCTACGGTAAGATCATCAAGCGCACTACCAAGCTGCACGTACATGATGAAAACAACGAGTGCAAAGCTGGTGACCTCGTGGAAATCCGCGAATGCCGCCCGCTGTCCAAGACCAAGTCCTGGACCCTGGTTGCCGTTGTAGAAAAGGCCTAATCGGTACTTTTTAGCCCAAACGGCCCCTTTCAGGGGCCGTTTGTTTTTTAGGCTACCTTTTCTAAAAATCCTGTGTTATAGTTTCGCGCCTTTTGAAGGCAGCCAGATCCCGAAAGGGATAAGAAGTAAACAAAGCGGAGCACTAAGATGATCCAGATGCAAAGTATGCTGGGTGTTGCCGACAACTCCGGCGCTCGCAGTGTAATGTGTATTAAGGTTCTGGGTGGTTCGCACCGCCGTTACGCCGGCATCGGCGACATCATCAAAGTTTCCATCAAGGAAGCTATTCCTCGCGGTAAAGTGAAGAAAGGTGATGTGTATAACGCGGTGGTCGTACGCACCCGTAAAGGCGTTCGTCGTCCGGACGGCTCAGTCATCCGTTTCGACAACAATGCGGCTGTGTTGCTTAACAACAACCAACAGCCGATCGGTACTCGTATTTTTGGCCCGGTGACCCGTGAACTGCGTAATGAGAAGTTCATGAAGATTGTGTCCCTGGCACCCGAAGTACTGTAAGGAGTCGAACGATGGCAGCTAAAATCCGTCGCGAAGACGAAGTGATTGTTCTTACCGGCAAAGACAAGGGCAAGCGTGGCAAAGTCACTCAAGTTCTGATTGCTAAAGGTAAGGTAATCGTGGAAGGCATCAACCAGGTGAAGAAGCACCAGAAGCCGGTACCCGCACTGGGTCAGGCTGGCGGTATCGTCACCAAAGAAGCCCCCATCGATGTATCTAACGTAGCGCTGTTCAACTCTGCCACTGGCAAAGCTGACCGCGTTGGTTTCCGGATTGAAGACGGCAAAAAAGTTCGTTTCTTCAAATCCACCGGCGAACTTGTGAAGTAATTGGAGTTTAACGATGGCGAAACTGCATGATTACTACAAATCCGATGTAGTAAGTGAACTGACCAAGCAGTTCGGTTACAAGACTATCATGCAAGTCCCTCGGATCGAGAAAATCACCCTGAACATGGGTGTTGGTGAAGCGATCTCTGACAAGAAGTTGCTGGAAAATGCTGCTGCCGATATGGCTGCCATTTCCGGTCAGAAGCCGCTGATCACCAAAGCTCGCAAATCTGTTGCGGGCTTCAAGATTCGTGAAGGCTACCCGATAGGTTGTAAAGTAACCCTGCGTGGCGAGCGTATGTGGGAGTTCCTGGAACGGCTGATCTGCATCTCCGTACCGCGTATCCGTGACTTCCGTGGCCTGAACGCTAAAGCGTTCGACGGTCGTGGTAACTACTCCATGGGCGTGCGTGAGCAGATCATCTTCCCGGAAATCGACTATGACAAAGTCGATCGCGTCCGTGGTTTGGATATCACCATCACCACTTCCGCGAATACCGATGAAGAAGGCCGTGCTCTGCTGGCTGCCTTTAACTTCCCATTCCGCAAGTAAGGTTAGGGTTATGGCTAAAACATCCATGAAAGCGCGCGAAGCAAAGCGTGCCAAGCTGGTAGCCAAGTACGCGACCAAGCGTGCCGAGCTCAAAGCTATCATCGTTGATATGAACGCTTCTGAAGAAGCGCGTTGGGATGCTGTTCTGCAACTGCAACAGCTGCCCCGTGATTCCAGTCCGTCCCGTCAGCGTAACCGTTGCAACATTACTGGTCGTCCGCACGGTTTCCTGCGCAAGTTTGGCCTGTCTCGCATCAAGGTGCGTGAGCATGCCATGAAGGGCGAAATTCCGGGCCTGAAAAAGGCCTCTTGGTAAAGAATCTCGGGAGTTAGACTATGAGCATGCAAGATCCGATCGCGGATATGCTGACCCGCATCCGTAACGGTCAGGCGGCGAGCAAAGTTGCGGTTTCCATGCCTTCTTCCAAGCTGAAAGTGGCTATTGCCAAAGTGCTGAAAGAAGAAGGTTACATCGCTGGCTACACCGTAGCTGGTGACGTGAAGCCGGAACTGGAAATTGAACTGAAATATTTCCAGGGCAAGCCGGTTGTAGAACTGATCCAACGCGTGAGCCGTCCCGGCCTGCGTATTTACAAGCGCACTACTGATCTGCCGAAAGTTATGGGCGGTCTCGGTGTTGCTATCGTGTCCACGTCTAAAGGTGTGATGACCGACCGTGCTGCTCGCAAAGCAAGCATGGGTGGTGAGATCATCTGCTACGTCGCTTAATAGGAGGTCGGAAATGTCTCGCGTTGCTAAGGCACCCGTCACTATTCCTGCTGGCGTAGAAGTGACTCTGAACGGTCAGGAACTGTCCATCAAAGGTGGTAAAGGTTCCCTGGTTCGTTCTATTCACGCCGGTGTAGAAGTGACCAAAGAAGACAATGTACTGAAGTTCGCCCCGCGCGACGGCATCGCTGGTGCTGACGCTCAGGCCGGTACTGCCCGTGCATTGGTCAACAACATGGTAATCGGTGTTACCCAAGGCTTCGAGCGCAAGCTGCAGCTGGTTGGTGTAGGTTACAAAGCCTCCATCAAGGGCAATGCTGTCGCTCTGGCTCTGGGCTTCTCTCACCCGGTAGAGCATGAGCTGCCGGCTGGTGTAACCGCTGAGTGCCCGTCCCAGACCGAAATCGTTCTGCGTGGCGTTGACAAGCAGCTGGTTGGCCAAGTCGCCGCCGATATCCGTGCTTACCGCGCTCCGGAGCCCTACAAGGGCAAGGGTGTACGCTATGCCAACGAGCAAGTGCGTACTAAAGAAGCTAAGAAGAAGTAAGGTAACACTATGGACAAGAAAGCAGCTCGTCTCCGTCGTGCTACTCGTGCTCGGAAAAAGATGCAGGAACTGGGAGCTACCCGTCTGGTTGTTCACCGTACCCCGCGTCATATCTATGCGCAGGTTATTGCAGCCAACGGTTCCGAAGTTCTGGCCTCTGCTTCCACAGTAGAGAAAGCCATCAGTGAAGCTCTGAAATACACCGGTAACGCAGATGCTGCTACCGCTGTAGGTAAAGCTATCGCTGAGCGTGCTATTGCCAAAGGCGTTCAGAACGTATCTTTCGATCGTTCCGGTTTCAAGTATCACGGCCGTATCGCTGCTCTGGCAGCTGCTGCACGTGACGCTGGTCTTCAGTTCTAAGCTAGGAGTCGAAGATGGCTAAAGTCGAATCTCAAGCCGGCGAACTGCAAGAAAAGCTGATTGCAGTAAACCGTGTTTCGAAAACTGTTAAAGGTGGTCGTATCATGTCCTTCACCGCGTTGACCGTGGTGGGTGATGGTAACGGCCGTGTAGGTTACGGTTACGGTAAAGCCCGTGAAGTTCCGGCTGCTATTCAAAAAGCAATGGAACAGGCCAAGCGTAACCTGAACAAGGTTGAACTGAACAACGGCACCCTGCACCACCCGGTGAAAGGTGTTCACTCTGGTTCCACCGTGTTCATGAAGCCGGCCTCTCAAGGTACTGGTATCATCGCAGGCGGCGCTATGCGTGCTGTTCTGGAAGTTGCTGGTATCCACAACGTGCTGGCTAAGACCTACGGTTCCACCAACCCAATCAACGTTGTTCGCGCAACTGTAGACGCTCTGGTTCACGGTCAATCACCGGAACAGATCGCTGCCAAGCGTGGTCTGCGCGTTGAAGAAATTCTGGGGTAATGCGACATGGCTAACACTGTAAAAGTAACTCAAACTCGCAGCTCTATCGGCCGTCTGCCCAAGCACAAGGCGACTCTGCGTGGTCTGGGTCTGCGTCGCATTGGTCACACCGTTGAGCTGGAAGATACTCCCTGCGTACGCGGTATGATCAACCAGGTTTATTACATGGTTAAGGTGGAGGGCTAAGCATGCGTCTGAACACTCTGTCTCCGGCCGCTGGTTCCAAGCCTGAAAAACATCGTCGTGGCCGTGGTATCGGCTCCGGCCTGGGCAAGACTGGTGGTCGTGGTGTTAAAGGCCAAACCTCTCGTTCCGGTGGCGGCAAAGTTCGCAACGGTTTCGAAGGTGGCCAGATGCCTTTGAAAATCCGTCTGCCGAAGTTCGGTTTCTTCTCTCGCAAATCTTTGGTTTCTGCCGAAGTGCGCCTGAACGAAATCGCCCTGGTAGAAGGTGATGTGGTCGACGTGAGCACTCTGAAGCAAGCCGGTGTTATTACTAAAAACATCGTGTTCGCTAAAGTTGTTCTGTCTGGCAACATTGACCGTGCTGTGACCGTTCGTGGTCTGTCCGTCACCAAAGGTGCACGCGCAGCCATCGAGGCCGCTGGCGGTAAAATCGAGGAATAATCAGTACAATGGCTAAGAAACCAGGATTGGATGTTAAAGCACAGGGTGGTCTGAGTGAACTGAAGAGCCGTCTGCTCTTCGTTCTCGGGGCGATTATCGTTTTCCGTGCAGGCTCTTATGTGCCGATTCCTGGTATTGACGCCGCCGTACTGGCCGAGTTGTTCCAGCAACAGAAGGGCACCATCATTGAGATGTTCAACATGTTCAGTGGTGGTGCACTCTCGCGTGCTTCTATTCTTGCGTTGGGGATCATGCCGTACATTTCGGCGTCGATCATTATCCAGCTGCTGACTGTGGTTCATCCCGCTCTTGCTGAACTCAAGAAAGAGGGTGAATCCGGCCGTCGCAAGATTAGCCAATATACCCGTTGGGGCACGCTGGTTTTGGGAACTTTCCAGGCCATTGGTATTGCAACCGGTCTGCCGAATATGATGCATGGACTTGTGACTAATCCGGGTCTGGGCTTCTATTTCACAGCGGTTGTGAGTCTGGTCACCGGTACCATGTTCTTGATGTGGTTGGGTGAGCAGATTACCGAGCGTGGGATTGGTAATGGTATCTCGTTGATTATTTTCACAGGTATCGTTGCCGGTCTGCCGCATGCCATTGGCGCTACGGCCGAACAGGCACGTCAAGGGGAATTGCACATCCTGCTGTTGTTGTTGCTGGGCTTGATTGTTTTCGCAGTGACTTACTTTGTGGTGTTCGTGGAGCGTGGTCAGCGTCGTATCGTCGTTAACTATGCCAAGCGTCAACAAGGCCGCCAGGTATTCGCCGCGCAAAGCACGCACCTGCCGTTGAAAGTCAACATGGCCGGTGTGATTCCTGCGATTTTCGCATCCAGCATCATCCTCTTCCCGGGGACCATTACCTCTTGGTTTGGTCAGGGCGAGGGTAAAGTAGCCGACATCCTGCAACAGGTCTCTATGGTCCTGCAGCCAGGTCAGCCGCTTTACGAGATGCTCTATGCAGCAGCCATTATCTTCTTCTGCTTCTTCTATACCGCGCTGGTGTTCAACCCCCGCGAGACAGCAGATAACCTGAAGAAGAGTGGAGCCTTTATCCCGGGGATTCGCCCGGGCGAGCAGACAGCACGTTATATCGATAAGGTTATGACTCGCCTGACATTGGCAGGTGCACTCTATATAACCTTTATCTGTCTGGTACCCCAGTTCTTGATGACTGCCTGGAACGTACAGTTCTACTTCGGTGGCACCTCGCTGCTGATTATCGTGGTGGTTATCATGGACTTCATGGCTCAGGTTCAGACCCATATGATGTCTCATCAATATGGTGATGTCCTGAGGAAGGCCAACCTGAAGGGCTACGGCCGCTAAAGGTCGGCGTAGTTACGGAGTTAAGCAATGAAAGTTCGTGCTTCCGTTAAGGCAATCTGCCGTAACTGCAAAATCATCAAGCGTCACGGTGTGGTGCGTGTGATTTGCAGCGAGCCTAAGCATAAACAGCGTCAAGGCTAATTTTTTACGGTTAGTACTTGCAACAAATAGTTGTGCTGGCTAATATAGCCAGCCAACTTTTGTTGTGTATTGGTTGACCGCCACGTATCCGCTCACGGGCTTTGTGGTGGTCGTAATCTACTATATGTAGGAGTGAATAGTGGCCCGTATCGCTGGCATTAACATTCCTGACCATAAGCATGCAGTCATCGCTTTGACTGCTATTTATGGCGTCGGTCGTACCCGCTCCAAGGCCATCTGTGCCGCAGCCGGTATCGCTGAGAATGTGAAAATTAAAGACCTGGACGAAGCTCAGATCGAGAGTCTGCGTGAACAAGTAGGTAAATTCACCGTTGAAGGTGACCTGCGTCGTCAGATTTCCATGAACATCAAGCGTTTGATGGATCTGGGTTGCTACCGTGGTTTGCGTCACCGTCGTAGCCTGCCTGTTCGTGGTCAACGTACCAAGACCAACGCTCGTACCCGTAAGGGTCCGCGCAAGGCTATCAAGAAGTAACGGGAAGGTAGAAAATGGCTAAAACTCCGACTCGTGCTCGCAAGCGCGTTAAAAAGCAAGTGAGCGACGGTATTGCGCACGTTCATGCATCTTTCAACAACACAATCGTGACCATTACTGACCGTCAGGGCAACGCTCTGTCTTGGGCTACTTCTGGTGGTTCCGGTTTCCGTGGTTCTCGTAAGTCCACCCCGTTCGCTGCTCAGGTAGCTGCTGAACGCGCTGGTGAGATGGCCAAAGAATATGGCGTCAAGAACCTGGAAGTCATGGTCAAAGGTCCGGGTCCCGGTCGTGAGTCTTCCATCCGCGCCCTGAACGCGGCTGGTTTCCGCATCACTAACATTACTGATGTGACTCCGATCCCGCACAACGGTTGTCGTCCTCCCAAGAAGCGCCGCGTGTAACGCTGGTAGCTACTTGGTCTAGGATTGTTGGAGAAAGAAGATGGCAAGATATATCGGTCCTAAGCTTAAGCTTAGCCGTCGTGAGGGCACAGACCTCTTCCTGAAGTCTGGTGTTCGCGCGATTGATTCTAAGTGCAAGATTGACACCGCTCCTGGTCAGCACGGCGCTCGTAAGCCGCGTCTGTCCGACTACGGTGTGCAACTGCGCGAGAAACAAAAAGTTCGCCGTATCTACGGCGTATTGGAAAAACAGTTCCGCAACTACTACCGCGACGCTGCCCGTCAAAAGGGTAACACCGGTGAAAACCTGTTGCAGCTGCTGGAAGGTCGTCTGGACAACGTCGTATACCGCATGGGCTTCGGTGCTACCCGCGCTGAATCTCGTCAACTGGTGAGCCACAAGGCCATCATGGTAAACGGCCGCGTTGTGAACATTCCTTCTTTCCAGGTTTCCCCTGAGGACGTGATCTGCGTTCGTGAGAAGGCTAAGAAGCAAGCGCGTATCAAAGCTGCCCTTGAGGTTGCTGGTCAGCGCGAGAAGCCGACTTGGGTAGAGGTTGATGCCGCTAAAATGGAAGGTGCCTTCAAGCGCCTGCCAGAGCGTTCCGACCTGTCTGCCGACATTAACGAACAGCTGATCGTCGAGCTTTACTCCAAGTAAAGCTAGCTTCTAAAGAGAGGACACAATGCTGGGTTCTGTAACAGATTTTCTTAAACCGCGGCTAGTTGACATCGAGCAAGTTAGCCCGACTCATGCGAAAGTGACTCTTGAGCCACTTGAGCGTGGCTTTGGTCACACGCTGGGTAACGCCCTGCGTCGTATTTTGCTGTCTTCTATGCCCGGTTGTGCAGTTACTGAAGTCGAAATTGACGGTGTACTGCATGAGTACAGCAGCAAAGAAGGTGTACAGGAAGACATTCTTGAAATCCTGCTCAACCTGAAAGGTATCGCTGTGAAGCTGGAAGGCAAGGACGAGGTAACTCTGTCCCTGACCAAGTCTGGAACAGGCCCCGTTACCGCAGGTGATATCACTCACGGTGATGAAGTCGAGATCGTAAACCCGGAGCACGTAATCTGCCACCTGACTGGTGCCAATGCTGAAATCAGCATGCGCCTGAAAGTTCAGCGCGGTCGTGGTTATGTGCCTGCTTCTGCTCGTGTTCACAACGATGACGAAGAGCGTCCGATTGGTCGCCTGCTGCTGGACTCCGCGTTCAGCCCCATCGTTCGTATTGCCTACAATGTTGAGGCAGCACGTGTGGAACAGCGTACCGACTTGGACAAGCTGGTTATCGACATGGAGACCAATGGTACTCTGGATCCTGAAGAAGCCATCCGTCGTTCTGCCACTATCTTGGCTGAGCAACTGGAAGCCTTCGTGGATCTGCGCGATGTCAGCGTGCCCGAGAAGAAAGAAGAGAAACCCGAGTTTGATCCGATTCTGCTGCGTCCTGTCGATGATTTGGAGCTGACAGTTCGTTCTGCGAACTGTCTGAAGGCAGAAGCTATCCACTATATTGGTGATCTGGTACAGCGTACCGAAGTTGAGTTGCTTAAGACTCCTAACCTCGGTAAGAAGTCCCTGACTGAGATCAAGGACGTGTTGGCCTCCCGTGGTCTGTCTCTTGGCATGCGCCTTGAGAACTGGCCGCCCGCCAGCATCGCTGACGAGTAATCCAGATTACGGGTTTCACAGATTTAGTTAGAAGGATAAGGTCATGCGCCATCGTTTGAGTGGTCGTCAACTGAACCGGAACAGCAGCCATCGTCAGGCTATGTTCCGCAACATGGCCAGCTCCCTGGTTCGTCATGAGATCATCAAGACGACTCTGCCTAAGGCAAAAGAGCTGCGTCGTGTAGTTGAACCGCTGATCACCCTTGCCAAGACTGATAGCGTTGCTAATCGTCGTCTGGCATTTGCCCGCACTCGCGACAACGCGATCGTGGCTAAGCTGTTCAATGAACTGGGCCCGCGCTACCTGGAGCGCGCCGGCGGTTATACTCGCATTCTGAAATGCGGTTTCCGTGCTGGCGACAACGCCCCTATGGCTTATATTGAGCTGGTAGACCGCCCGGCCGCTGCTGAAGCAGCTGCTGAGTGATAAAGAAAAAGCCGGGCTTGTCCCGGCTTTTCTTTTAAGGGATTTTGATACTGCCTCAACTGCCTCAACTGCCTCAACTGCCTCAACTGCCTCAACTGCCTCAACTGCCTCAACTCGCCATCCTATCGCACCTATATATGA
>NZ_CAWNWX010000059.1:12198-16552 GCF_963878195.1 Aeromonas sp. HMWF016 | reverse complement strand
GTTACGCTCTTTTTTGTCAACCTTTAATCCCATCCTTTCTGATTCTAAAGTATGATCATTAAAATCACCTTGATAGAAAAATGAATACCTAAATAATCCAGAATAAAATGTTAAAGCAACAGAACGTTTAACCCCACTCTCACCACAAACTTTATTTTTCTCACCTGCCCCACCGATAACACCACACGAGCTATCAATTTTAAAAAAAATCCCTTCTGGGCTCATTGCCTCTTCAGGATATTTTAACTCTATCTTTTTAGGTGTGCCGTATCTATATTGAACCAATGTCATATCTTTGTTTTTATCGCCTACAGGGACACCGCAAAATGAAACTATTTTTTTATTTTCAAGTGTACATGACGCATATACTTGTTCTTGGCTGCCACACAAAGAGCCTGAGATATACTCGCCTGCATAAGAATGCGATGAGAAAATGGCAAGGGTGACTAATATATATTTATTGGTCATGGAGAACCTCCTCATTCCATAAGCGCCAAAAGTTATTTTTTCTTTTTTGTCTGGAATCTGTATTAAGATTTATGATGTTAGTAATTCTATCCACTGCTGCATCGCTTGCTTCATTTGCATAATCAAAGCATTTTGCACGTGGATCTGGATTTGCCTTACTACTATTACTTATCCAAAACCATGCCGCTGACCTTGCAGCAAACTTTATTTCTGATAGTATCTCAAAATCATCAACAGCATTAATTATATCATTAGGCCACTTAGATTGATTACTTTTATGCCAATCATTAAAACTGGTATAGTTGCTTTTTCCTGTAACTTGTTTCAAGCCTCTTCCTCTATAGTTCCACCCATCATTGGAGCTATAAGAACCATTACCTAGTTCAGCTCGATTCCCATATATTGTATTGACAATCGCAATTTGGTCATCAAGAGTAACATCATTGCCATCACTTTTAATATATCTGCGTGGCTTCTCTGTTTTTGTAACATATCCATGAACATCGGCATAAAGACGCCCATCTGGATAGCGACGAGTACTACCACCCAGAAAAGTTTTTATAGCACTAACACTCCAGATTCCACCTTCAATAACATTCAAGTCTGGCCCTGTTTCTTGAAGAATCTGTGCAAAGAAATGGGTTCTTTTTAATGGTGTGTCGAGCTGATAAAAATCAATATGCTCATTCAATTCATCAGCTATTCCCTGTAACTCCTTATCCTTGCTATTGTTCCTCTTGAAATTGGTGTATATACATTTCATCATGTCAAGAGTAAATTTAAACCCTCGTTTTTCTCTTCCCACCAACCCCATCATCCCCGCAGGGTGAATAAACCAAGGCTTGATATCACCCAATATCTTACTGGCATCGTCCATCCACGCCATATTTTTGTGTACCTGCATCGCATATTCATAGAGTTTCGGCTGCTCAGCCAACTCCTGTTTTAAGCGCGGCCACTCCTTGCCTGGCTGTACCCATTCGCTTTTGTGCTTGATAAACAACATGCGCAACTTGCCCGCCAACTCCTCATCGGCCAACGCGGCCTTGATGTCATTGCCGCTCAGGGTGCCATCGTTGTCCCTGTCTGTCACCAGCTTGTCATAGAGGGTACTGAAAAATTTGCTCGCCTCTTTCTGTTGCGGATCTTCACTCTCGGTATCAGCCTTGTCCAAAAATCCATCGTCATCGCTGCTGCCATCGACCAACTTGACACCCAGCTTGTGCCAGTCGTGCTGACTGATGACTTCGACATCACCGCCCTGCAATACGAACTCGCCAGCCAACTCCCCGTCCGCAGCAGTCCGCTCACGCACTTTCACAAAGTTGTTGGCACCGTGAGTGACAATATCAGACTCTTTCACCGCCAACGGTAAGACCAGCGGCCCAAAATTGGCAACCTCGTGAAAACCATGTTGGCTATCGCTGGTGAGACGATAGGTAGTGACCTTTTTCTTTACCAGCAGGTAGCCCTGGCCACCGGTTACTCGCGCCTTGTTATTGATACAATCTTCAAGCGCCTGTTTGTCGCTCTCTGCCACAAACACCTCAAAGTGCACGGCTTTGCTGTCTGCGTCTTTCTCGAAACCGCTGGCACCGGCAGTGGCTAGCTCATGCTCACCCCAATGACCGATGATCTCTCCGGCCTGCACCGGTATCGGATTTGCACTGCGGTTAACAACCGGCGCATCGTCTTTGAATTCGACGGGGATAGTCGGTTCGGCGGTCAGTCTGGCACCCATCTTGCTTTTTGCCAGCCAGCCAACGGCACCTTTGCTGACATTGGTCATCACCTGATTGGCACTGTCTTTGACAGTGCCGCTGCCCACCTTGAAAACCTGTACTTTACGAAACTCAGTCGTGCCGCCATTGATGCTTATCATTTGTGCCGGCTCACCAGATATCACGACCTCACTACCTGCAGGCAACCCCAAGCTCTCAGCTGTGGTGTCAGCGCTTTTACGTAGCCATGTATTACCAGGGATCTTACAGCGAGCTGGCTTGCCTTCCGGTGGCGTCATCCACGTCGGCTTTTGTGGAAATTCCTGCTGCAATTGGCTTGCCGCAATATGGAACAGGCTGTCCGGGTCATCAACGTAGTGCACCAGATAGTAATCGTGGGGCTCATCTTTGTGGTTAAGCAGGTTCTTCACTTCCTGGTCGACCAACTTCACTTCAGCCCCCCGTTTCGCATAGACAGGTTTATCGCCAGACAGCCGACGTATCAGCTTGGGAGGAGTTCCCTCTACCACAGGTTTATAGGTGGACACACCTGTCCCCTTGACCGTTACTCGCGCAGCCTCGGGACTGTTGTAGCTGTTCTCACAGGCGATGTGCATGTAGAGGCTGTAGAAGGTCAGGCGATTCTTGTTCTGCTCACCGGCTTCGTAGCAATGACGTACCAGACAAAACGAAGGGGAGGTATACAAGTCAATCTTTCCCTCTGGCTTGCCCTTTTCGGAGCTACGGGTCGCCTTGGCTGGTTTGGTCGCCAGTCGGTAGGCCACAATCTCCCCGTCAGCAATCGCGCGCACTGCGCCGCTCGGGTGCCAGCCTCCGCTTTTACTGAAGTGGATACCACCGTGCCAGATGCGGTTACGGCCTATCGGGAAGGTACCGCTCTTGAGACCATTGATCTTCTTGATAAATTCATCGAGGGATGCAATCTCGCTGGAGCCATTTTCACCCGCCAGTTGCATGGGATAGACGATTTTCATCTTTGTCATTCAATCCTAAGTTGTTCGTCGAACATCAAGCTGAGGGCTGATAATCGCTATCGGGCTCCAACACCTTGAGCAACGCCTCCATCGCCTTCTCGGTGGCAATCGCCTTGACCAGTTCAACCAGTTCCGGGGCTTTGACCAACTCAACCCCTTTGGGAGTAACGGGAGCCTGACCAGCCCAGCCAGACCCCGCGCCCGCGCTGCCACCGGCATTGAGCTTGATGGCGGGGCCCACCAGCTTGATGCCGCTCGGGTCAACTTTCACAAAGCTGCCCCCCCCCTTGAGGGTGATCTCGGAGCCCGCCTCCAGCACCAGCTTGTCACCCACCTTGATATGCACCTCTTCACCGGCTTCCACTAACAGGGATTGGCCCATCTTCTGGTGCAGGGAGGTATCCACCGTCAGCGAATAGTCCGCCTTGATGTGGTCGCGTTTTTCACCTTCAACTGTCAGGTGGTCATTGCCGAGGCTGGGCGGAGCGCCATCCTTACCCGGCACCTTTCTGATGCGGGTTACCCGATCAAAGTCGATATCCCGATGCTCGTCGTGTTTGATGTGCCACGTCGCATCGCTTTCGATAAGCACGTTCAGGTCTTTCTGACCGTGGATATAAATCTCTTCCTGCCCTGCCTGGTCTTCAAAACGCAGCTCGTTGAAACCTTCACCCTTGTGGGTTTCGGTGCGCAGCACGGTGCGGGTCTTGTTGGCAGGCAGCTCATACGGCGGCCGGTTGGTAGCGTGGTAGGTGCGCCCCGTCACGATGGGCTGGTCGGGGTCTCCTTCCAGAAACGAGACGATGACCTCGTGACCAATGCGCGGGATGGCCATCATGCCGTACTGACCGCCAGCCCAGCCTTGCGATACTCGCACCCAGCAGGAGCTCTGGTCGTTGGAGCTGCCATATCTGTCCCACGGGAACTGCAGCTTCACCCGGCCGTGCTCGTCGCAGTAAATCTCCTCGCCCTCGGGGCCCACCACCATGGCGATTTGCGGGCCGTCCACCATCGGCTTGTGGGGTGCCTCGGGGCTGCCGATACGGGCACGCCAGGTGGTGCTCGCCTTCACTACACCAAATTCGTTGTGGTAGACGGTCGGGCCGCTGCCACCTTCTTCTTCCAAGGCCTGGGGTTGTTCACCGGTGTGGCGGATATGGACGATTTGCC
>NZ_CAWNWX010000059.1:10489-12188 GCF_963878195.1 Aeromonas sp. HMWF016 | reverse complement strand
TTCGGTGAGTGAAAAGTGCTGACCCGGTAGCAGGGCAGCGCTGTTGGACTTGCCGCTACCCGCCACTGCGTCATTGCGCAGCGCATCAAGTCGGTGCTGGGCAAAGGCCTTGCCGCTGCCGTCCTGCTTGTAGCGGCCCGGGTAATCGAAGTGCTGGTAGGTATCCCGTTGATGCTCAAGCTCAGCGCCCTGCTTTTTGTGGGAGAGGCCATAAGCCGGGGTCTTGAAGCTGTAGTCTTTCAGCTCCACATCCGAGGGCCGTACCGATTCGCGGTAGTGGAACTGGCGCACGTAAGGGCCTTGTTCCAGCGAGCGGTTGCCGAGGTTGAAGAAAAGCTCGGGGCCTTGAGTCAATGCTGCCGCGTCGTCAGCAAAGACGATGCCGTGCTTGCCTTGCTCAAACTCGTGGAAGTAGAACAAGCCCTCTTCGGCAGCAAGGCGGTTCACAAAATCGAGGTCTGTTTCGCGGTACTGAACGCAGTATTCCCGCTGGGCATGTTCATTCTTCAGCGCAAAGGCGTAGTCGGTGATGCCGTGCTCTTGCAGCAGGATACTGAGGATTTCGTCAGGCTTTTGCGCCTGAAAGATGCGGGAGTTTTGGCGCAGGCCCAGCCGCCACAGGGCGGGTTTCACCTCAAGACTGTAACGGGTGCGGCGAAAGCCGCTATCCCCTTGGGCAAACTCGCTCACCACCCCGCATACCCTGCGCTGCAGCTCGCCGTTGTACCACACCATGAGCTCGCACGGCTGGTCCAATACGGCGCCAAAGTCGACATCGGGCTGGCTGCTGGCCAGCTCAAGGCGCAGGTTGAACGGCCGGTTCAGCCCCTCGTCCAGCTGGAAACTCGCCACGACGAAGGTGCTCTCGGGCAGCGCCCCCACCTTGACGGTAAATTGCAATCCGGTTTGATTAGCCATGGCTCTCCCCTCTTGTCACGGCCACGCGATGTCTGCGCCCTTCTTCAAAACTCCAACCGCCAAACCACGCTACCGCCCTCTCCGGTGCCCCGGAGGCCACCAAAGATAAGGGGGTTAACAGGTTACGAGCGGATTGGGTCTGCATCACAGGACACCCTTTAGTGCTTTGCCATCCCCCCGCATCAATCGAACAAGTGGCAGAGGGATGGCAAAACAGAAAAGCTCCGGCTGCCTGAGCGGGCCGGAGAAATACGGGCTAAGAGGGCCGGTTTGGCAACCGGCCCATAAGACACATAACTACTTGCAAGGAATACCAAAGTAACAAAACGAGGATTAGGCCTCGATGGGCGCACGCCAGTCGTCCGCACCGGAAGTACCGGCAACGGTGTGTTCCCAGTCAATCTTGCGGTAAGCCATGGAGACCTGGATAAGCTGGGTGAAGTCAGACTTCGCCGGGTCCTGGCAGTGCGGCATCTGGCAGTCGATGTCAACGATGGTGGCATCGGTCAGCACGGTGGAGAAGAAGTGCTCCTGCTTGCCTTCAACGGAGGTGCGGTACCACTTCAGGGTCACTTTCGGCAGCATCTCACCGGAGGCCAGGGAGTTGTACATCAGCGGCACGGCTTTGTTCAGGGCAACGGTGAACTTGAACGGCTTGTGGACACGCTGACCAGCCGGCTGACCAGATTGCGGGTCGGTCGGGACAGTCACAACGTGCTGGAACTCTTGTACCAGCATCTCGTCTTCGTGACCTTGTACGAAGATGTTGCCGACGGAATCG
>NZ_CAWNWX010000059.1:10323-10479 GCF_963878195.1 Aeromonas sp. HMWF016 | reverse complement strand
TCCGCACCGGAAGTACCGGCAACGGTGTGTTCCCAGTCAATCTTGCGGTAAGCCATGGAGACCTGGATAAGCTGGGTGAAGTCAGACTTCGCAGGGTCCTGGCAGTGGGGCATCTGGCAGTCGATGTCAACGATGGTGGCATCGGTCAGCACGGTA
>NZ_CAWNWX010000059.1:1320-10313 GCF_963878195.1 Aeromonas sp. HMWF016 | reverse complement strand
ATATAACATGGAGTTGGCATGTGTATGCTCCTAAATAGATTGGTTAAATGAGATAGCACTCGACCAGACTATTAGCAGCGACCATGCCATTTTTTTATTTTTTAAAAATCAACACCTTAACCATTGCAGGCTGAAACCACACAGCGCAACCATGCAATAAATTGCGCAGAAAAACATTTTGACCGGCACAGTTCGCAAAGACAGCCATTTCATCTGCCAGATGAGCAATTGATTGCCTAGAACAGAACTACTCACTGTTATCGAGCACATTCTCGACCTGCGCGGCATCAATATTGAGCTTGACTACCCCCTGCTTGAGGGCCCAGGAAATTGCCTGATTTTTGCTGCTCGCCCCCAGCTTCTCCGCAATTCTCTCCAGATGGAAGGTCACGGTTCTGGGTTTGATATCGAGGATCTGGGCAATATCGCTGACCTGTTTGCCCTCTGCAGCCCATTGGCACACCTCCAGTTCGCGAGTAGTCAACATCTCTCGAGGAGGCATGGCGGCAATGCAGACCCTGGCCACGGCTTCAAAGATATGGGTCGCCAGCCAGCTCAGAAACGGAATAGCAGTCAACCATTGATGTTCGGTACGGGGCTCACTGGTAATCAATGAGAACAGTCCAATATGACCATTTGCACCGTGCCAGGGGATGGTGATGCCATCGCGCAAGCCGGCCTCCTGAGCCAGCAACATCACTTCCAGCCCGGCGCTGTCTTGCAGGTCACAACACTCAGTAATGAGGTTGGCCCAAAGTAACGGTGTACTCTGAGTCATACCTTTTTTGACAACCGGATCAACGGTATAAAGGGCTTGTTCGTTGTAGTACTGAACCCATTCTGCTGGACAGCCATTGAAGATCCGCACATCCGGCCGCTGAATGGAGCTGGGTGAGATAAATCCCAAGCGAAAGTAGTCAAATCCCATCAGCTCGCAGAGCTGGCGCAGCAGAGCGAGTATTGTCTGTTCATTGGATGCGTCATTGAACCGGGTGATCAGCTCAAGTGCGTTGGTAGTCTCGAAAGTGTGGGGGGATGTAGAAGTCAAAAGCGCATTTCCCCGTTGCCAAAATGTTCTAGATGTTATTAAGCATGGAACAAATAGCACAATATCTTGTTTACGCAAAGAAAATGCTGCTTTTATGGCCTCTATGACGAACTGGCCTCACAATCTCCGGATACCTCATAAAAAATCCCCGCCTGTCAGGGCGGGGATTCGGAGTGGACTGAAGTCCGGGTTCACTGCGTGTGTTGTCGTTTTTAGAATACGTATTTGACGCGGGCGCTGAGATTACGGCCCGGCTCGGTCATCAGGCTGTTATCAGAACCTGCATCACGGCCGGCAATGCGTTCGTAACGGGTGTACTCCTTGTCAAACAGGTTGAAGAGACCGACGTTGAGCTGCAGATCCTGCATCGGGTTGAACTGGGCATACATGTCCACCACGCCCCAACCGGCCGCCTTCGCATACTCGTTGCCCTTGGTATCCTTGCGTACCTTGTCCATGTCGTCGGCAAAGCGCAGCGCAGTGTTGAAGTTCCACTTCTCCTGCTCCAGCCGCACGCCGACCGAGCCATTGAGCGGGCTCAGGCTGTTGATGTAGTTGCCATCCCCATCCTTGCCTTCGATGTAGGCGAGGTTGCCCCAGACATTGACGATGTCGTTGAGCCAGTAATCCGCCTTGGCTTCGACCCCTTTGGTCGTCGCCTTGCTCAGGTTCTGGTACTGGTAGACGGCGGTGCGCCCCTCTTTGCCCACTTCCACCATCTCGATGAAGTCGTCGAACTTGTTGTAGAAACTGGCCACTTCATAGCTGAAGCCGTTGCTGTTGCCACGTACGCCGAGATCGATGCCGTCACTGCTCTCCGGATTGAGGTTCGGGTTAGGCTCGATGCGATAACCATACGCCTGATGGTTCAGGGTGGAGAAGGCGCTGTCATACATGGGGGCCTTGAAGCCGTGGCTGTACTGGGCGAACAGGTTGGCCGCCTCGTGGGCCTTGAACACCAGACCCAGCTTGGGCGACAGCTCCCCTTCGGAGAACTTGTGCAGCTTGTCGCCTGTGTAGGCCGGATCGTTGTCCGGAGTCATCCGGTAGTAGTCATAACGGGCGCCCGGCGTCAGCACCCAGCGCTCGCCAAACTTGATCTCGTCAAAGGCCCACAGGGCGCTGCGCTCGCTGGTGGTAGCCGGGAAGCTCAGCTCGTTGTAACCGACAAAATCACCGGGAGTGGTCGGCCCCTTGTAGCGGGTACGTTCGTTGTCGGTGTGCTCGTATTCAACGCCCCAGGCCAGACGATGGTTGGCCACTGCCTTGTGGAACTGCAGCTGGGCGCCGATGTTCTTCTGATCGAACACGTTGTGATCCAACGAGTTTTTGGTCACATAGGGGTTGCGCGGGTTAACCGGATATTTGGACGAGGCGTACTGATCCAACGTCTGCTTGGTGCGGGCGAAGTAGACCTTGCTATCCATCCGATCGGCCCAGCTTTGATTGAGCGCGATACCGTGATCCAGCACCAGCGACAGGTTATCGGTCTGCTTGTCGGTGATGGGCTGATCGAACACGCGGGCGGTGCCGGTCCCCACCTTGTTGAGCTTGACCGCATCCGGCTCCTCGCCATCGGTCAGGTAGTCGACAGTCAGCTTGAGGAACTGCTCATCGGAGAGATTCCACTTGCTCTTGAGCAACAGGGCGTGGGTACCGATATCGAAATCGTTCTTGGTTGAATCGTAGTTCTGGGTGACGCCACCATCGCGCCAGGTGTAACGCAGCAGGTTCTCCACGTCACCAGTACGCAGGGCGCCGGTAAAGCCTGCCATCTTCTGGTGGCTGCTGGAGGCGTAACCGCTGGTCACATCCAGATAGCTATCCTTGCCCTTGAGGAAGTCGCTGGCATCCTTGGTGGTGATGGCGATAACGCCACCCAGCGCATCGGAGCCATAAGCCGCGGATGCTGGCCCCTTGGCCACTTCCACCTGCTTGATCATGTCGGTATCGAAGTAGCTCTGACCCACTCCGCCCTTGCTGTAGGCATCGTTCTGGCGCACCCCGTCACGCACCACCTTGACCCGATTCTCACCCATACCGCGGATGATGAAGGTCTGGGCATCTCCCTGCCCGCCCAGCACGGCGACACCGGGTTCATAGCGGAACAGATCAGCAGCATCGGTCACCACCTGCTCTTCGATCTGTTTGGCGGTGATCACCGAAATGGGGCCGGAGACATCTTCCAGCTTCTGCTCCATCCGTGAGCCGCTGACGACCACGACTTCATCTGCCTTTTGGGTGGCAGCAAAGACCTGGGAGGAGAGACCGGCCGCTACGGCGAGCGCGACCAGAGAGAGTGCGTTTTGATGGGTCACAGCGAATCCTTATTGAGAACTATTATCAAACAGGCCGCATCTTACCCACCCCAACCCAAAGATCAATAAAAAAGAATCATTATCATTTAAAAAGAGAATTGTTAGTTTTACACTGCCAGCTATTTCCTGTTTTATGCCTGTGACACAACCCCTGTTCGGGCCTCTCTATGCCGCGAGATTGCTGATGAAACGACTCCCTCTGCTTGCTCTGCCCCTGCTGCTGGCTGGCTGCGCCACCAGCCAGCCACCAGTATCCCCACCACTGGCGACCCTCTATGACTATCAGTTGGGTGGTTCGCAGCAGGAAGCCCTGACTCTGGATCAGGCCACTGCCCGTCTCGCGGAGGCCGACATCATTCTGGTGGGTGAACTGCACACCCACCCAGCCATCCACCTGTTGCAGTCACGGCTGCTGAGCGCCCTGTATCAGCAAGCAGAGCAAAACGGACGGGAGCTGACCCTCTCCATGGAGCAGTTCAGCCGGGCCGATCAAGCGACCCTTGATGCCTATCTGGCAGGCAAGATAGGTGAAGCTGCGCTCATCCGTGAAGGGCATGCCTGGCCCAACTACCCGAGCGACTATCGCCCGCTGGTGGAGTTCGCCAAGGCGCACCACATGCCGGTGATCGCCGCCAACGCCCCCAAACCGCTGGTGAGCTGCATCGGTCAGGAAGGTGCCGCCTGGATCGACAAACTGCCGGCAACGCGCCGCAGCCAGCTGGCCCGCCAACTGACGCTGGGTGATGACCCCTATCGCCAGAAGTTCATGGCCTCCATGCACCATGGAGATGCCGACAGCAACGCCCGCCGCTTCGCCGCCCAGACCAGCTGGGACGACACCATGGCCGAGAGCATGGTGGATTATCTCGCCAAGCACCCGGGCCAGCAGATCATGCATATCGCCGGCAATTTCCACGTCGAGGGGGGGCTCGGGATTGCCAGTCGCATCGCCAGCCGCAATCCGGCACTCAAGGTGGCACTGGTCGTCCCCCGTACAGATGAGACCTCTGTTGCAGATCGCGCAGCCGATGTGCAGGTAACCATCATGCCGCTGCCTAAGCGCTGGCAAAACAGTGACGAGATGAAGCAAGATATGGGCGCGCTGCATCAATCCCGCAGTCGTGACTGCAGCCAGTGGCTGCAACCCTAATCTTCAAGGAAACGGCGGGTAAGAAAATGGATGTGTTACTGATCATCGATGTGCAGCAAGGCTTGTTCAACGAGCCCCGTTACCGCCAGGAACAAATGCTGGCCAATATCAACCGGGCGGCGGCCCATGTCAGGCAGCAGCAGGGACGGGTCATTTATATCCAGCATGACTCGCCCCCCGGTACCGAACTGGAACCGGGCACCCCGGGTTGGCAGTTGCACAGTGCGCTGCAACCGGCCAAGGGAGAGAGCCGGGTACGCAAGACGGCCTGTGACAGCTTTCTCGACACCGAGCTCGCCTTCCTGCTGGCCGAGCAGCCGGTCGATCGACTGATTATCTGTGGCTGTGCCACCGATTTTTGCGTCGACACCACGGTGCGCAGTGCCGCTTCTCATGGCTTCGAGGTGCTGGTGCTGAGCGATGGCCACACTACCGCCGACCGCCCGCACCTGAACGCGCCCCAGATCATCGAGCACCATCACTGGATGTGGCGCCACCTCAGCCTGCCGGAGGAGCGCAGTGTCACCCTGCTCACCACCGACGAACTGCTGGCAGTAACACCCGCCCTGCAGCCGTGCTAATCTGCGAGCCTCGCCTCGTTTCTCACCGGAGTCTGTCGTGCGCCAGTTGTCTGCCACCCTGTTGTTGATTGTTCCCATGCTGTCGGCCTGCTCCAGCTTGCCTGGCCAGAAGTATGACGGGCCCGAGCCCCTCTTCCTGACCCACATCAACGAGGAGGGGAGCAAGCGCTTCACTTTTGAAGCCGCGCCCAACGACACCCTGCCACGCGGCCTCTCTGCCGCCCAGAGCCAGCGGCTGCTGGAGCAGCGGGAAGCATTGCAGGAGAACCTGCTGACCCAGACCCTCGCCAGCAAAAAGTACTGCCGGGAAGGGTACATAGTACTGAGCCAGACCTCCTGGAAGGTGCGGGGTGAGTGTAACGAGACGGCAACCGCTGCCGATCGCAGCGCCTTCCCCAACAAGGCCTCCTGGCAGGATTAAGCAATCCGGATGAGATAACGCAATAAAAAAACGGGCAGCCAATTGGCTGCCCGTTTTGTTGTGGCCGATGTCGTGTCGTCAGACCGGCGCATCGGCCGGGCTGGTGAGCTCGGCACCGTTGTCGATGCGCTTGTGCCCTTCCACCAGATGGACGAAATCCACCAGCTCGTCACCGGAGACGGCAAACGCCTGGCCGAATCCCTTGACGAACAGCCCCTGCTCCGGCTTGAGGCGGAACAGTTTGAAGTCTTTGAGGTTGGAGAGCCCCTTGATGATCTCGCCAAAACGGCCTTCCAGTGCAGCCACGGCCTTGCTCCAGCGAGCGTCGTCACGGGCGACCACTTCGGCAACGGCATCAAACGTCAGACGCTTGCGGGCAAACAGCTCGCGGGCCCCACTCTCATCCTCGATCAGCATCAGGGATACCCGGGGCACCTGCTGCAGGTTGCGGGCGTGGCGGGCGATCTCGGAGATCAGCACATAGTAGCCATCCTCCTGCAGCACAAACGGCGCATAGCTGGCGTTGGGATTGCCTTCGCTGTCGACGGTGGCGAGCTGCAGGGTACGGCAGCTGTCGCGAAACTCGCGGATCTCCGGTTGCAGACGGTTCTGCAGACGCTCCTGACGTTCACTCATGCTTTTACTTCCTCTTGAGACGGGTGGCGCAGGGCCATGAAACGGGTGACCTGATCGGCCAGCAACTGGCGCTTCTCGTCGCGGCCGAGATAAACCTTGAAAATGCAGCGACCGGAGTGGCCGAAGAACTGGAAGGAGTGCCCCTCCTTGCCCATGAACAGCTTGCTGACCAGCGCAATCCCCGCCACGTTGTCGAGCTTGAGATGACCGTGCAGCTCACCGTCGCGCCCCATCATGTTGTAGTAACCACGCGCATCTTTCCCCTTCGGGAACGGCGCCTTCACTTCGAAGATGGAACCTTCCGACTCGACGATGGTAGTTACCGGACCCCAGTCGGCCAGATCGTCCAGCAGAGCTTGTGCACGATCGGCGGGCAACAGGGTCACCAGCTCCGCGGGCAGCTGGCGAACCACCTCCCACTCGCTGACGGCCAGCTGGGTCGCAATGGTTGAAGGGTGAGCGCTGGGATCCTGCTCCAGCATCTCCTGAATGCGTTGTGCAATGCTCATCGTTTCTCCCTCGGCGAGGCACAGCCTCGCTGTTTATCATGGCGGCTACTCTAATAAAGCACCAGAATCAATGCAATTGATAATTGCTATCATTCTCAGTGCATTTTATTCAAACCCTTGATATTCTGGGCGGCACATCCGTTTCACCCTATTGTCGGAGGTTAGCATGGGCCGTCCTCTTGCCCTCGCACTCACCCTGTTGAGCAGCTCTCTGCTCCCCCTGTTCACTCATGCTGCCGAAGCGCCCAATACCCGCATCGTCAGCATTGGCCCAGCCACTACTGAACTCATTCTGGCGCTCGGTGGCGACGATCGCCTCGTCGCGACCGATGTCAGCAGCCCCTTGCCAAAAGGGTTGCCCAAGGTGGGTTATCAGCGCGCACTGGCGGCCGAAGGGATCCTCAGTCTGGCACCCACTCTGGTGGTCGGCAGCGACGAGATGGGGCCGGCGCCAACCCTCGATCAGCTGCGCCGTGCCGGGGTCAAGGTAGAAGTACTGGAAACGGCACCGACCCTGGCCAACCTCAATGAGCGTATCGATACCCTGGCCAGCCTGCTGGATGACAAGGCCGCGGGCGAGCAGCTCAAACAGCAGATCCAGAGCCAGACCGAGCAGCTGGCGGCACAAGCCAAACTTAACAAGCCGCTCAAGGTCGCCTTCCTGCTGCTGCACAAGGGGCAACCGGTGAGCATTGCCGGGGGCGACACCACCGCCGGCGCCCTGCTTACGCTGGCTGGCGGCACCAATACCGCAGCCACGCTGCGCAACTACAAACCCGTCTCCGCCGAATCCCTTATCGAGATGCAGCCCGATCTGGTGCTGGTCAGCGGCCGTGACTGGCAACGCTACGCCGATCCGGCCAAGGTGCTGGCCGAAGTACCCGCACTGGCCGCCACCCCGGCCGGCAAGCGCAACGCCATTCACGCCATCGACGGCCATGCCCTGCAAGGGGGCCTGAGCCTCAACTCCCTGCAGCAGGCGAACCAGATCGCCCAGTGGCTCAAACAGGGGTCATGATGCGCTTGCCCCTCCCCTGGCTGCTGACCTTCACCACGGCCGCACTGGCACTGTTGCTGCTCGGTTCGCTGGCAACCGGGCCGATGGCGCTCACCCTGGGCGAGAGTCTGCGGGCGCTGTTTGCCGGGCAGGAGAGCGGGATTGAGGCCCACAAGCTCTTGATCGTGCAGGAGATTAGACTCCCTCGCACCCTGCTCTGCATCGCAGTCGGCGGGATCCTCGGGCTCTGTGGCGCCGTGATGCAGGGGCTGTTTCGCAATCCCCTTGCTGATCCCGGCATCATAGGTGTCTCCGGCGGTGCGGCGCTCGGTGCGGCCCTTGCCATCGTGCTGCTGGCCCCTCTCGGTCAGTCCCTACAACAGCTGCTCGGCGTCGGGCTATTGCCGCTGCTCGCCTTTCTCGGCGGTGCGCTGACCACCACTCTGGTCTATCTGCTAGGAACCCGGGAGGGTGGCACCTCGGTGACCGTCATGCTGCTGGCCGGGGTCGCCATCACGGCGCTCTCGGGCGCGGTTATCGGCCTGCTCAGCTATCTCGCCGACGATCAGATGCTGCGGGATCTCAGCCTCTGGCAGATGGGCACCATGGCCGCCGGCAAACCGGCCGACATGGTGCTGGCGCTGCTTACGCTGGCGGCCCTGCTGTGGCTCTTTATGCGCGATGCCAATCCCCTCAACGCCCTGCTGCTCGGCGAAGGGGAAGCCCGCCATCTGGGGATCGATGTGCAGGCGCTCAAGCGTCGCCTGATTCTACTCACCGCCGCCGGTGTCGGCGTGGCGGTGGCGGTATCGGGAATGATCGGCTTTGTTGGACTGGTGGTACCCCATCTGGTACGACTGCTGGCCGGCCCCAACCATGTCAGACTGCTTCCCCTCTCCGCCCTGATGGGAGCAGCCCTGCTGCTGGGAGCCGACATGCTGGCGCGAACCCTGCTGGCCCCGGCCGAGCTGCCGGTCGGCATCATTACCGCCCTGCTCGGTGCACCCTTTTTCATCTGGCTGCTGATCAAGAGCCGCCGCGCGCTCTAACACGGATTGCTATGGAACGATTTGCCTCCCCTCTGCTGACCTGCTCCAGGCTGAGCCTGCGCCGTGGCCAGCGCCAGATCCTGGATGAGCTCGATCTCACTCTGCACTGCGGCACCCTGACCGCCCTGCTCGGCCCCAACGGGGCGGGCAAGAGCACCCTGCTCAAATGCCTGACCGGTGAGCTACCCCATGAAGGCACCATCACCCTGTTTGGCCGGGAGCGTCAGCTGTGGGATAGCAGCCAGCTGGCCCACCGGCTCGGTGTGCTGCCGCAGAGCTCGTCC
>NZ_CAWNWX010000059.1:0-1306 GCF_963878195.1 Aeromonas sp. HMWF016 | reverse complement strand
GAAGAGGTGGTGGCCATGGGGCGCCTGCCCCACAGCGAACCCACCCGCCGCAAAGAGAAGATAGTGGCGGCCGCCATGGCCCATGCCGGGGTCGAACATCTGGCCAAGCGGCTCTATCCCGGCCTCTCCGGCGGCGAGCGGCAGCGGGTGCAGTTTGCCCGGGTACTGGCCCAGATCTGGCAAGCCCCTGATTCACCCGAGCAATCGGAACAACCAAGGCTGCTGCTGCTCGACGAGCCCACTTCGGCGCTCGACCTGAAATATCAGCACCAGCTGCTGGCAATGGCGCGGGCGCTGGCCAGCCGCAATACCGCCGTGCTGGTGGTGTTGCACGATCTCAATCTGGCGGCGCGCTATGCCGACCGGCTGGTGATGCTGGAGCGGGGCAAACTGATGGCCGATGGCACGCCGGGCGAAGTGCTCACCCCCGAGCTTATCTCCCGCCTCTACGGCTATCCGGCTCAGGTGCTCCACCATCCAGAAAGCGGCCTGCCGATGGTGGTATAGCTGCTTTTTCCGAGGGGATATGCCAGAAAGGGAAGCCACGCCCCTATAATGGCAACCTGTTAACCAATGCAGGTGCCCACATGATTCGCTTTGCCACGTTTAATGTTGCCTTTGACCGCACTGCTGCCGGCATGCTGACCGGTGAGCTGGCGCTGACCCGCACCGAGCAGGATGCCCTGCTGGCCCGCCTCGCAGGCGGCAGTCTGAACGGGGCAGACAAGACCAAGGCTCTGAACGTGCAGCAGATCCGCAATGTGGCGGAGATCATCCAGCGCACCCGTCCGGATGTGTTCCTGCTCAACGAGTTCGACAACGACGGCAAAGGCGAAAGCACTACCGATCTGCAAGCCTTCAACAACAACTATCTGGCCCACGCCCAGCACAGCGAAGTGACGGCCATCAGCTATCCGGTGCTGCAAAACTTCGCCACCAATACCGGCCTGATGAGTGGCTACGACCTCAACCTCGACGGCAAGGTCAACAGCGGCCCCGACGATGCCTGGGGCTTTGGCAACTATCACGGCCAGTACGCCTTTGCGGTGATGTCCAGATATCCCATCGACACCAAGCAGATCCGCACCTTCCAGCACTTCAAGTGGAAGGATATGCCGGGCGAGAAGAACCCAGTCATCGATGACTGCAACAACCCCAATGCCAAGATCCCGGCCAGCCGTCAGTGCGGCGATGTCTGGTATGCCGATGAGGTGTGGCAGAAGTACCCGCTCTCTTCCAAGAACCATGCTGACGTGCCGGTGCGGATCAAGACTGACAAGGGAGAAGAGGTCATTCACTTCCTGAT
>NZ_CAWNWX010000058.1:0-15495 GCF_963878195.1 Aeromonas sp. HMWF016 | reverse complement strand
GCCCGCACCGGTGCCAGCCCCAGCCAGGTGGCGTAGACGCCCCGGGTCAGCGCCACATAGAGCAGCCGCAGATCTTCGGCAAGGCGCTCGCGGTCAGCCTCCGCCAGGGAGCCCTCGGCGCCGGTCAGATCGAGAATGGTGCGATTGCCCGCCTCGTCCGCCTCGTGATAAAGCGGGGTCTCGGCGGTTCTGTGGCTGCAGATGAAAGGCAGGAATACCAGCGGGTACTCCAGCCCCTTGGATTTGTGGATGGTGACGATCTGCACCAGCTTGCGCTCGGACTCTAAACGCAGAACCTGCTCAGCATCCTGCCCGTTGGGGCGACTCACCGCCTCTCCCAGCCAGCGCAGCAGGGCATACTCCCCGTCCAGCTCGCTGCTCACCTGTTGCAGCAGCTCGCCAAGATGGAGGAAGTTGGTCAGCCGCCGCTCGCCATAGGGGCTCGCCAAAAGCGAAGAGGCGAGATTGCGCCGGTGCAGCAGGGCCCGCAGCATGGCCAGCACGCCACGGCGGTGCCAGATCTTGCGGTACTCCATAAACTCCTGCACCGCGCTCTCCCACGCCCGCTCGTCACTGGCCAGCCCATCGAGCGCCTTGGCATCCAGATCAAACAACCCGGTGGCGAGCGCCGCCCGCAGGCTGCGCTCCTCGCTCGGGTTCTGGCAGGCGTGCAGAATAAGCAGTATCTCCCGCGCCTCCACCTGCTCCAGCACGCTCTCGCGGTTCGACAGGTAGACGGAGGCGATGGCAAGCCGCGCCAGCTCCTGCTGCACCAGCTTGCCCTCGGCGCCGGTGCGCACCAGCACGGCGATATCTCCGGCCTTCACCGCCTTGTCACCGATCAGCGCCTTGCCCTCGCGGGCCAGGGTCAGCAGGCGGTGGATCTCGGCGGCGGTGGCGCGGGCCATCTTGCTCTGGTAATCCCCCCGGTTGAAGGTCAGCTGGCCGCTCAGCTGCCAGCAGTGGAGCACTGGGGCAGTGGCGCCATCGAGCAGCAGCGCCTTGCTCTTGCCCTGCGCCTCCACCGGCAGGAAGGGGATATCCGCTTCGTAGATAAAGGGATCCTTGGCCCGCTCGAACAGGCCGTTGACCGCCCCCACCAGCGCACTGCTGGAGCGCCAGTTGCGCCCGAGGGTGTAGTGGGCGCTCACATTTCGCCGCGCCTGAATGTAGGTAAAGATGTCGGCGCCGCGAAAGCCGTAGATGGCCTGCTTGGGGTCACCGATCATCAATAGCGCCGTGTCTGTGTGACCGCCGTAAAGCCGATGGAAGATGCGGTACTGCTGGGGATCGGTATCCTGAAATTCGTCGATCATCGCCACCCGGTAGGTGGCGCGAATCCGCTCGCAGAGCCGCTCGCCAAGGCTTGAGCCAAGCGCTCCGTCGAGATCTTTGAGCAGGTCATCGAACGAGAGCTGATGGGCTTGGCGCTTGCTGGCCTGCATCCGGCTGCGCACCACCTTGGCCGCCCGTTGCAGGATGAGATCCCGAATACCGGGGCGGCTGGCCAGAAGCTCGTCTATCTGACTGAACAGCGGCAGGGTCGGCACAGCGCCCCCCTTCTTGAGGTTCTCCTCCAGCACCGTCTGGCCAAAGCGTTCCAGCTCCTTGGGAATGGCGTAACCACTGCTCTCGTCCTGCGCCCAGTCGCCAATCTTGGCAAGCCAGCCTTCGTAGTTCTTGCCGGTGTAGCGGCTGATCTGGCCATCGGTCTGGCGGCGGATCTCGTCCCCTTGCGCCAGCCATTCACTCTTCACCGCCGCGATGCGACTCATGGCCGCCTGATGGCGGGCGGCGAGGGTCTCATCCCCCAGCGCGGGGTGGATCTCCAGCTCGCTGTTGTCGAGCCAGCCATTCATCTCCCGCAGCAGGGCGGCGGGGCTCGACCAGAGCGCGCGCACCGCGCTGGCGAGGGTTTTATCCACCGGATAGAACTCGGCGCGCCAGTAGTCGCTCACCGCCTGCAGCCTGAGCTGGCTGTCGTCGGTGAGAAATTCGGTTTCAAAGAGGGCACCCGACTCGAAGGCGTTCTGCTTGAGCATCCGCTGGCAGAAGCCGTGGATGGTAAAGACCGCCGCCTCGTCCATCTGCCGCTCGGCGGCCAGCAGACGACGGGCCGCCAGCTCGTGATCGTCCACCTCTTCCAACAACTGGGCCAGCAGGGTGTCACTGCTATGGCCGCGCATAAAGGCGAGACGCGCCTCGTGGATGCGACCGCGGATCCGTCCCCGCAGTTCGGCGGTGGCCGCTTCGGTAAAGGTCACCACCAGAATTTCGGTCACCGAGAGCGGTCGCTCGTGGGCGCTCAGCTGACCGGCATCGGCGCCCTCTTCAATCAGCGGGCCGTGGCCCAGCAGCAGGCGCAGGTAGAGGCCGGCGATGGTGTAGGTCTTGCCGGTTCCGGCGGAGGCTTCGATCAGTCGTTCACCATGGAGGGGAAAACGCAATGTATTGAGCGGGTTAGCCATTATTTCAGCTCCTCCAGGGTCTTGAGCAGCGGGGTCAGGTGTTCGCGGGCCAGCGCCTGCAACTGCCCCAGCACCTCGTCATCGAGTTCGGGGAAGCAGCGGGCGACGTAAGGATCTTGCCCCTCCCCATTGATCATCCAGCCGCCGTTGAAACGGGTGAGGGCCGCCTTGTCGGCCGCCTCCGGCTTGTCGGGATCCTTCTCGATCGCCTTGAGCCAATCCCATGCGGTGTTGGGGAAAAACGGCAGCGGCCGCTTCATCCCCTGCGCCCAGCATGCCACCAGCGCCGCCAGCTTGGGCCGCGCCTCCTCGGCAGCGAGCTTGGCTAACCGCAGACTCTGTTTGGCATCGAACAGCAGGGTGTCGCCGGGGGCGCAGCTCAATGAGAGGCAGAGGTGCTGGATCCAGCCCAGCAGCAGATCCTTGCCGTTGAAGCTGCCGGGTTTGACCACCAGCAAGCGCCCCTTCTGGGTGTCGATCCACCCTTGCAGCTGGCCCTGAGTCAGGGAGATATCGATCTCCACCGCCTGCTTTTCTGCCTCATTGGCAGCAACCCATGGCCGCAGCCGATCCGCCAGCTTGCCCATCTCGGCATCCAGATCGTCCAGCAGCAGGCTGCCGAACCACCCTTGCGGCAGCAGGCCGGTGAGCTGCAACCGCTCGCGACGCTCGGTACTATCTCCTTCCGCCAGATGGGCATCGAGCAGCAGATCTTTCAGCTGATAATGTTGCAGGCCATCCAGCTCGAACGGCTCGCTGTCCTCGATGTTGGCTTCGTTCAGTTCAAACCACACCTTGAGGCGGCGGTTGAGGAAATATTTGGTGGGCTGGCGATAGAAGCGCAGCAGCTCCGCCAGCTCCAACCCCTGCTCCTTGCCCCATTCGGGCGGGAGAGGCAGCTCGCCGCTCTGGAAGTTGGCCGCGCCGCGCACCGGATTGAGGGCGGGCAGCCAGTCGGCGGCATAGGTAAAGAGGCGCGAACCCGCCTCCGGGTAGAAGTAGTTGCGGCTGTAGGGGGTAAGCGGGTGCGCCACCATCAGATGGTTGAGCAGCCGCTTGCCGGAGGTTTCGTCGTCGAGATCCTCGTCCCCCGCCAGCACAAAGCCTTGCCGCACATAGTCGATCAGCTCCGCCAGCAGCACCGACGGCACCTTGTCGCTGTTGTCCTGCGCGCTGAAGCCCTGATAGCTGATATAGAGCCCCTGCTGGGCACTGAGCAGCGCCTCGAGAAAGAGGTAGCGGTCATCATCGCGGCGGGAGCGATCCCCGCGCCGCGACGCCGCCGCCATCAGATCGAACCCCATGGGAGCCAGGGTGCGTGGGTAGACGCCATCGTTCATGCCGAGCAGGCAGACCTGCTTGAAGGGGATGGAGCGCATCGGCATCAGGGTGCAGAAGTTGACCTGACCGGCGAGGAAGCGCTGGCTGGAGCGGGACTCCCCCAGCACGCTGCCGAAGTAATCCTGCAACAGGTCGGCGGTGATGGGCTGCTCGAAGCGGGCCTCGCCAAGCCGGGTCTGCCACTCGGCCAGTTGGCTGCGAATGAGCTGGAGCTGACGCTCTTCATCTTCGTCGGCCAGATAGAAGCGCTCCAGCAGCGCCAGCAGGCAGGCATTCCACTCGGCCAGCGGCTGCGCCTGTTGCAGCCGGGGCAGGAATTCGGCCAGCGAATCGACAAACCAGGCGAGCTTGCCGAGCGCCAGCCCCTGCTGACCCTCGATATCGGCGTAGGGCAGAATGCCCGCCACCGGCTCGCCATCCCCCATGGCAAAGCCCAGCAGCATGCGGCGCAGGCCGAACAGCCAGCTGTTGCCGGACATGGGCGGCAGATCGAAACGGACGGGGTAGCCGTCATCCAGCCCCCAGCGGATGCCGGTCTCCTGCACCCAGACTCGCAGCTGGTTGAACTCGTCATCATCCAGCTCGAAGCGGCGCAGCACGGCGGGCACCTCGAGAATGGCGAGCAGCTCGCCAGCCCCGAAGCGGGCGTTGGGCAGCCTGAGCAGGGCGAGGAAGCTTTGCAGCAGCGGGCTCTCCTGACTCGCCGCCCGATCCGATACCGCGAAGGGGATCTGACCGCGCGCACCAAATACCGCCTGAATGTAGGGGCCGTAGCTGTTCACATCCGGCATCATCACCACCACATCTTTCGGGGTGAGGGCCGGGTCCTGCTCGAACAGCGCCAGCAGCCGATCGTGCAGCACCTCGAGTTCGCGCATCGGGCCGTGGCAGGCGTGGATCTGCAAGGATCCATCCGCCGGATCAATCGGGCTCTTGTGCTGACTGCTGTCGAGATCGAACTGACCGGCGCCCCGTTCGGCCAGCTCCAGCACATCCTTCTGGATGGCGCGCAGCAGGCTGACATTGCCCCTGGCATCCACCTCGTCGATATCGACGAAGGCCTCGATTTGCGGCACCTCCAGCTCCATCAGCTGATGCAGATAGTCGCGCCCCAGCTTGCCCATGGAGGCGAGCAGCGGGTTGGCGGGGCCTTGCAATGTCTCGATATCGGTGCCGGGTTTGAGCTTGTTCTCCAACCGCGCCAGCGTCTTGCGATCCAGCAGATCCCCCCAGTAGTAGCGGCAGGGGTTGGTGACGAACAGGTGCACCTCCACCTCCGGCCGGCTGCCGAGGGCCAGCAGCGCCTCCACATAGCGCGGCGGCAGCGCCGAGATGCCGAACACAAAGACCCGCTGCGGCAGCTTGCCGGGCAGATCGGCGGTGCGTTCCAGCTCGTGGATAAACTCCTCGTAGAGGTTGGCGCGGTGGTAGCCGCTCGGAGAGAGCGCCAACGTACGGGCCACCAGCTCGCGCCACAGCTCGGGCTGCCAATCCTGACCGCTCACCCCGGCCAGCTCCTGACTCAATCCTTCCCCCTCTTCCCAACGGGCGATCCAGTCCGGCCGGTAAACCAGATACTGGTCAAAGAGATCCGCCACCTTCTGGCAGAGCTGCCACAGCCTGACTTGCTCGGGATCCTTGGCGGGATCCTCGTCCTCTCCGCCGCCCAGATAGGCGGCGAGCGGGGCAAAGGCGGGTCTGTCCAGCAAGGCAGGCAGAATGGTCATCAGCTGCCAGCTCATGGAGCCCTTGTTGTAGGGGCTCTGGCGCGGTACATCCGCCAGCACCCGGGTGAACATCTCCCAGATAAAGCTGGCGGGCAGCGGAAAGTCGATATTGGCGGCAATGCCGAACGCTTTGGCCAGCTCCAGCTTGAGCCACTGGGCCATGCCCGGGCTCTGCACCAGGATCTGCTCCCGATCGAAGGGGTGAGAGAGAGGGGCCTGCCGGATGCGGCTCACCAGCAGCTCTTTGAGCAGATCCAGCTGATTGGAGTGGTAGAGGGTAAACATGAGCAATTCCCGCCTGTGGATGAGAGGGGGCGAGGGAAAAGGCGAGCCATTTCCGTCACTTCACAAGAGAGGGAATTGTCGGGGATCGGGGGATAAGATGCAAAAGGCACTTGTGGCCAGCAGGCGGGCAAACCGCTGAACCATGAGGGGGGCCGCAGATTTGTTCAGCACTATCTCGCTGACAGAAAAAAGCCGGTGCAGTTGCACCGGCCAAAAGGCTTGGAAAACTTAAACTGACTGGCTGTTACCAGTTTTTGCCGAGACGGGCATCCACACTGAATACACCCGCACCAGCCGCCGCCAGCGCCAGGAAACCACCGGCAACGGAGACGTTCTTCATAAACATCAGCATCTGCATCTGTTCGGCAGGCTGGTAGTGGAAAATAAAGGCGGCCATCAGGGTGAAACCGGCCATCAGCACCGACAGGCTGCGGGTAAAGAGACCCAGCATGATGGCGAGGCCACCACCCAGCTCAAGCAGGATCACCAGCGGCAGGATAAAACCCGGCACCCCCATCGCTTCCATATAGCCCTGGGTGCCGGCGTAACCGCCAATCTTGCCCCAACCCGCCATCACGAACATCAGCGCCAGCAGTACACGACCCGCCAGCAGCGCTACATCTTTCATCTTGTCCATTTCATCTTCCTCGTTTGTGTCACATCACCGCTGACTGCTTCAGGGTAGGTCAAATAACAGGGCTTGAGTGGCACTGGTTGCGACCAACTCCCACCGGTATTCATCACGACTGAGTACCCCGTCGCCGGGTCGGGCAGCCAGACCGTTGGCGGTCAGCTCCCCTGAAATCATCTGCAGGTAACCATGTCGGCCAGCCAGTGCCCAGTCGAGCGTTTCGCCCGGGGCCAGCTCCAGCCGCCATACGCGGGCCTGCTGGCGGATCACGAAGGATCCCGCCTCGCCATCCGGTGACGCCACCAGCGTCATACCCGGTCTGGACTCGATCTTCTTCTGCTGATATCCGGGTGGCGTGCCAACTTCATTCGGCTCGATCCAGATCTGCAACAGAGAGAGGGGTTCCGTCTGCGAGGGGTTGTACTCGCTGTGACGGATCCCGCTGCCTGCGCTCATCAGCTGGAAATCCCCTGCCGGGATCTGCTCGACATGGCCGAGGCTGTCCTTGTGCTCTATGCTGCCTTGCAGCACGCAAGTGAGGATCTCCATATTGGCGTGAGGGTGGGTGGCGAATCCGCCACCCGGCGCAACCAGATCCTGATTGATCACCCGCAGTACCGAGTGCCCCATCCACTCCGGGTCGTAGTAGTGACCGAAGGAGAAACTGTGGCGTGCGTCCAGCCAGCCGAAATTGGCCTTGCCTCGCGCCTCTGCGGCTCTCAATTGCATCATGGTGTGCTCCTCATCTATCCGGGGTTCGATTTAGCGATCTTTGCCACCGCCGAGACCGAACGGAATGCGATATTCGCTGCTCTCGCCAGCCAGGCTGACAGTCAGGTTGCCCTGGGTACGACCCGGGATCTTCACCTGCTGGGTGCCCATCAGGTTGGCATGAACCGATGCCAGCAGATCGCCAGACTCGTCGCGCACTTCCAGCATCGGGTTAGCTTTGCCATCCAGCGCTGCGGTGGAGTGCCACTTAACAAACAGCACACCCGGGGTGGCGTTGAAGTCAGCCGGTACGGCGGCGTGGGCGAAACCTGTGGTCATCAGGCCTGCAACGGCCAGCATCTTGATTACGTTTTTCATGTTCATTCACTCTCTTGTTTTATATGTCATTGCCAAGGCCAGCTCGGCCAGAATCAATGCATCCATGCAAGAGGTCATTCAAATAGTGTGTTGTTCTTTCACCGACATCAGACATGCCGATTTGGCCTGTCACAGTGCGGAACTTCCCGCATATTTGGCCGCCAGACGTTCCTGCCTAAGCGATGATTGAATATTAAAGGTGCTTGGCTTAACTTGTTAGCGAGATAATCTGGCGAACATATTCAAAAAAATTGAAGGTGAAAAATGGCCAAGGAGTCGAACAAGGAACGCGCACTCACCCTGGAAGCGATCCGGGTGCTGGATGCCATCGACCGCCGTGGCAGCTTCGCGGCGGCGGCAGACGAGCTGGGCAAGGTGCCCTCGGCATTGAGCTATACGGTACAAAAGCTGGAAGACGAACTGGATGCCATGCTGTTCGACCGCAGCGGCCACCGCACCAAGTTCACCCCGGCGGGGCGCATGCTGCTGGAACGCGGGCGGGTGCTGCTGGAGGCAGCCGAGCATCTGGTGGGCGAGACCCGGGCGCTGGCCCGCGGCTGGGAAACCGACATCACCATCGCCGTCGATGCGCTGGTGCCCTTGCAGGCGCTCTACCCGCTGGTAGATCGACTGGCCGAGCAGACCGATACCCGGCTCAGACTGCGCGCCGAAGTGCTGGCGGGCAGCTGGGAGTGTCTGGAGGATGGCCGCGCTGACCTGCTCATCTCCTCCCTCAACCCGGATATAGTCATGACCGGCATCAAGCATCAGGTGCTGAAAGAGGAGGTGATGCTCTATGTCGCCCACCCCGACCACCCTCTCCATCAGGAGCCGGAGCCCCTCGCCGACGAGACCCTGCGCCGCTATCGCGCCATCGCCGTCGCCGATACCGCCCTGCGCAAGCCGGTGCTCACCTACCGCCTGCTCGACAAGCAGCCGCGCCTCACCGTCAGCACCATGGCGGAGAAGCGCGATGCCCTGCTGGCCGGGCTCGGCATCGGCACAATGCCGCAGAGCTGGATTGAGGAGGATATCAAGACCGGTCGGCTCAAGGTGATCAGCCCCGAGTACCGCCATCAGCTGCAGGTCGTGCTGGCCTGGCGCCGCGACACCATGGGCAAGGCCAAAAGCTGGCTGGTGCGTGAGATCCCCAGGCTGTTTCAAAATAGTGGCAGCGAATAAGCGTCGTTTTGCCAGTGCCATTTGCCATAACAAAAAGAGAGGGGGAGCAACATGCTCCCCCTCTCTCATCTCCAGCACACCTTGTCAGGTATGGCTTACTGGTTCGCTTCGGCAAACTTCTTCATCGCCTCGGCGTGTTTAGTCATACCGTCGGCACGCTCGTTGAGGTTCTTGATGAACTCTGCCTTCTTGGCCGGATCCTGAATGCGATCATAGCGTTGCTTCAGGTTGGCTTCGATCTGTTCCGGGGTCATGTTCTGCAGGCGTGCCATCTTGTCGTGACGGCCACCGTGGTGTTTACCGCCCATCATGCCGCCATCCATCGGGCAATCCACCATGGCACCGGGATCTGGAGCCGGGGCAGTTTGCGTGGCGGCATAGGCGCCCAGCGGCAGGCCAAGGATCAGGGTGGCGGTCATCAAAGTTTTGGTCAGCTTTTTCATGGTCTATCTCCTGTCGGATGATTCGGGTTCGGCTCTCTCGCCTTGCCCTCAAGTAAACACCCGACCGGTGTCTGAACTTTGCCAGCATCGCCCTTTTTTGTAGCAGAGTGTGGCATCAGGCGGATCTGGCACACTTTGACACAAACCGCGCAGCGTATTTTCGTATACTCGTGCCAACGCCAAGCAGGGGAGGTATTCATGAATCAGGGCAACACCCATATTCTGGTGGTCGACGACCACAGCGAGATCCGCGATCTCTTGAAGCGCTTTCTGGAACAGCACGGCCTGCGGGTCAGCTGCGCCCGGGATGGCAAGGAGATGAAACGACTGCTGGAGGAGCGGGAGTTCGATCTGCTGGTACTGGATCTGATGATGCCGGGCGAGGACGGTCTGACCCTCTGCCGCGAACTGCGTGCCAAATCGAGCCTGCCCATCATCATGCTCACCGCCATGGGGGAAGAGACCGACCGTATCATAGGGCTGGAGATGGGAGCCGATGACTATCTGGCCAAACCCTTCAACCCACGCGAGCTGCTGGCCCGCATCAAGGCGGTGATGCGCCGCACCCAGGCGGATAACCAACCCGCTGCCGAGACCCTGACCCGGGATCTTCGCTTCGATCGCTGGCTGCTCGATATCAACCGCCGCGAGCTGGTCGATGAGGATGGGGTGGGTCTGAGCCTCTCCACTGCCGAGTTCGATCTGCTCAAGGTATTTCTCGAACGCCCGCAGCGGGTGCTGAGCCGGGATCAACTGCTGGATCTGGCCCGCGGCCGCGAGGCGGTGGCCTTCGATCGCGCCATCGATACCCTGGTGAGCCGACTGCGCCGCAAGCTGGAGCGGGATCCCAAGAATCCGGAACTGATCAAGACCATCTGGGGTGGCGGTTATATGTTCTCGGCCGATGTGACGCAGGTATAAGTGGTGAATGCACTGAAACGGCTATGGGCACGGATGTGGCCCAAGGGGCTGACCGGCCAGATCATTCTGGTGGCGCTGGCGGGCTTGATCCTGATCCAGCTGCTCAGCATTCAGATCTACCGCTCGGATCGGGAGGAGGCACTCGGCTTCGTCAACAGCCGCAACGCCATGCAGCGGATCATCTCGGTGGTACGGCTGCTCTCCCTTTCTCCCCCGTCTCTCTATGACGAGATCCTCAAGGCGAGCCGCAGCGAAACCCTGCTGCTGCGAATTGAAGGCGAGCCGATGCAGCCCGATAACCGCAGCCCCCGCTTCGAGCAGCTGGTACGATCGCGCCTTGGCTATCCCCCCGCGCTTACTATCGAGATCAGTGCCGAACTGAAAGAGGATGCCCAGCGCAGCAAGGCCTGGGAGCACCATGCTCGCATGATGCGGGATCGCAAGGGGCCACCACCGCCGCGAGACATGCGGCTCTACGGATCCATCGAACTGCCACAGGGTGGCTGGCTGCAGTTCAGCTCGCTGGTCGACAAGGAGGCCGGCAGCTGGTCATGGCAAACCACCTTCAACCTGATGCTGGTAGCCAGTCTGGTGATCGGGCTGATGGTGCTGCTGTTTCGTCGCGCCACCCGCCCCCTCAAGCAACTGGCAGGCAACGCCGAACGACTGGGGCGCGGAGAGGATATCGAGCCCTTGAAAGAGGAGGGGCCGACCGAGATCCGCGAATCGATTCAGGCCTTCAACCGGATGCATACCCGGCTTGATCGCTTCGTGCAGGACAGAACCCGGATGCTGGCCGCCATCTCCCACGATTTGCGCACCCCCATCACCAGCCTGCGCCTGCGCAGCGAGTTTCTGGCAGATGGCGAGGACAAGGATCGCATCCAGCAGACCCTGCAACAGATGGAGCAGATGCTGGCCGCCACCCTCAGCTTTGCCCGCGAAGAGGGGCAACAGGAGGCAACGCGGGAACTGGATCTGGTCAGCCTGCTGGTCAGTCTGTGTGATGACTATGCCGATACCGGCCAGCCGGTCACCTGTCTGGCGGAAGGGAAAGAGGTCTACGCCTGCCGCGCCAACACCCTGCGCCGGGTACTGCAGAACCTGATCGGCAACGCCATCAAATACGCCGGCAGTGCCGAGGTCTCGCTGGAGCGAACTCGCAGCGAGCTGCTGATCCGGGTCTGCGACCACGGCCCGGGGATCGATCCGGCGCGACTGGAGGATGTGTTCAAGCCGTTCGTGCGGCTCGACGAGGCACGAAATACCGAGTCTGGCAGCGTGGGGCTCGGCCTCTCCATCGCCCGCACCCTGGTACATCAGCACGGCGGTGAGCTCACCCTGCTCAACCGGCCGGAGGGCGGACTGGAGGCAAAAATCAGCCTGCCGCTGTAAGCCGTCACGGTATGAGTCCTGCTCGTTACGGCAATGCTGCCATCATGTAAACTTCATCGCCAGATCGCTTGTTCTTCCTCGTTGAAGGCAGTAATAATCGGCGTCTACAGACAGCGGCTGGCAATGGATTGGAGCAGGGATGGCTTCTTCTCGGATTGGACAAGCGTTCAGGGCAGGGTGTAGTTTTCTGCTGCTCATTATTGCCCTGCACGCCTCGGGAAAAGAGCCTGAAAAGCCCCTCGTCATCACCAACTCCAAGGCGTGGCAGCCCTTCTCCTATATCAATGAGTCGGGCCAGCCAGATGGCCTGCTGATCGACCTCTGGCGCGAATATGCTCGCGTCACCGGCCAGAAGATCGAGTTCCGGCTGGTCGACTGGCAGCACTCCCTCGATCTGCTGCACGAAGGGAAGGCTGATGTGCATGCCGGTCTGCTCTGGTCACCGGAGCGGGACAAGCTGTTCGACTATGGCCAGCCCCTCGCCCAGCTCGACTCCCAGCTCTTCTTCTCCAACGAGCTGCGCGGCACCGATGTCCACTACTACCTGCTACATGAGACCGTCGGCGTCGTCGCTGGCGGTTATGAAGAGTACTACGCCAAGCGCTACTTCCCCGGCACCAAACTGCAGACCTTCGATGACAACGACACCCTGCTGGCAGCGGCCTTTCGGGGCGATATAAAGGCCTTTATCGCCGATCTGCAGGTCGCCAACTTCTACATCTATACCTCGGCAGATCCGACCCGCTTCATTCCGGTGCGCCACCTCTATACCGACCAGATCCGCTTTGCCGTCAAGAAAGGGGATCTCGCCCTGCTTGCCAAGCTCGAAGAGGGATTCGCCAGGATCAAGGAGAGCGACCGGGAGCGGATTATCCGCAAATGGATGCATGTCGAGACCGTCTACCCCATCCATCTCGGCCCCTGGCTACTGCTGGCGGCGGGCCTCGTCATGGTGGCCTATATCGTGCAGCTGCGCCGGGCTGTCGCCAATCGAACGGCAGAACTGAGCCGGGCCAATGCCCGGCTCGAAAAGCTGGCCAGCACAGATCCGCTGACGGGTCTCCTCAACCGGCGTGCCTTTATCCCGTCACTGGAGCAGCAACTGACCAGCGGCGCACCCTGCGCTCTGCTGCTGTTCGACGTGGATCACTTCAAGGAGACCAACGATAAATTCGGCCACAACGTGGGCGACAAGCTGCTGGAAAAACTGGCCGAGAGCATAGCCGTCATCTTGCCGGAGCAGAGTCTGTTTGCACGCATTGGTGGTGAGGAATTTTGCGTCCTGCTGCCGAGCGATAACCTGCAGGCGAGCGGGTTGTGGGCGGCATGCCTCTGTCAGGAAGCCAATAAAGAGCGGCTGGAGACTACTCTGGGTGAGGTCACCCTCTCCATCAGCACAGGAGCAGTCTGGATTTCAGCCGGGGAGAGTATCGACACCGACCAGCTGCTGCGACAGGCAGACCAGCTGATGTATCAAGCCAAAGCCAATGGTCGCAACACCTGGCAGGCGGCACCATATCAGGTAACTGCCAACCCGATGGATGCTCAATAAAAACGGCCGCCATCGGATGATGGCGGCCGTGTTGCATTATGTCTGTCAGAAGTTGTAGGTGACACCCAGATTGTAACGGCGACCATCCAGCACTGTGCCATAGCTGCTGTAATCCACCGTCTTGTCGAACAGGTTGTAGACCCCGGCGGTCAGATCGAGATGCTTGTTGGCCTTGTAGACCAACCCCATGTCAAAGAAGGTATAGGAGGGCGTTCCCTCCGCCATCTTGACCCGGCTCAGGTACTCGGAAGTCTCGCCACGGAAGTTGACTCGCGACCAGAGGTTGAGATCCTCGGTGGTCTGCCAGTCTACGCTGCCGTTGAGCATATGACGGGGCATCTGGTTGAGGGCATGACCCGCCAGCAGGCCGCTCTTCTGCTCGGACTGGGTAAAGGTATAGCTGCCGCTGACCGACCACTCGTCGTTAATCGCCCAATCCATCATGCTCTCTACGCCACGCATGTTCGCCTTGTCGACGTTGACCCGATCGCTGATGAAGTCATAGCTGTGGCCATTGAGAGTACAGGCCGGATCGCTCTTGCTGGTGCAGCGACGTACTTCGGAGATCTTGTTCTTGAAGTCGGTGTTGAACAGGGTCACCCCGGCATTGAAGCCCTGATGGCCATTCCACAGCAAGCCAATCTCTTCACTCACGCTGGTCTCGGGTTTGAGATCCGGGTTACCGACCAGCATGCCATCCAGGCTGCCACCACCGGTGACCTGGCCCCAGTTGGCCGCCGACATCCGCAAGTCCGGCGAGCGATAACCGGTCGACACGCCCCCTTTCAGGGTCCAGCTATCATCCAGATGCCAGACACCGTAGAGGCGCGGGCTCCAGTGAGAGCCGTAGTTCTGATCCCGATCCATGCGGGCGCCCCCTGTCAGGGCAAAGCTGTCAGTAAGTGACCACTCATCCTCGACAAACATCGCCCAGCTCCAGCGGGTCAGCTGTGTGGCCGGGTTGGCCACTTTCAGGTTATTGCCCTGATCGTGCAGATCCTCATAGCGGTACTGCCCACCGACGCTCAGGTAGTGATCCCCCAGAATGAACTGGGTGTGGGTATCGGCGATGGTGTTGGTGAGCTCCATCTTGCGGCCGGGGTTGGTGTTGGTCTCCTGCTGCAGATAGCTGCTGGAAGAGCCGAAATCATACTGGCCATCATGAGTCAGCGCATAGTTGGTGCGCTCGTAGCGGTTAAGGCTATCTTTCGCCTTGGCATCAAGCGAATTGCCTGCCGTGCGATCCCGATCCTGCAAGCTGCGACTGGCTTCCAGATCGAAGCGGTTGTGCTCGTCAGGCTTGAAGCTGAGCACAGCTGTACCGCTGCGGGTCTCCTGTTCGGCAAAGCCTTGGGTAAACTTATCCTCGCCACGATGGGCCAGCTGACCATTGAAGCGCAGCCCCAACACCCCATCGATCAGTGAGCCTGCGGTATAGGCATCGGTCTGGAAGCTATTACCGGCATCCTTGTTCTCCTGGAAGGTCGAATCAGCGTGAACCGAGCCCTGCCAGGCCAGACCGGTGGTCTTACGGGTAATCACGTTAATCACGCCGCCCATGGCATCTGAACCATAACGGGATGACATGGGGCCACGGACGACCTCAATCCGCTCGATTGCCTGCAGCGGCGGTAGCCAGCCTTGCTCGATACCGGGGCCGTCGCTATTGGGACGAGTACCGCGACTATCCACCTTTTTGCCATCAACCAGCATCAGGGTGTATTTCGAGCCCATACCGCGAATGCTGATATCACTGCTGCTGCCACCACCGGTCACCACCACACCGGGGACATCTTTCAGTGCATCAGTCACATCACGATAGGCGCGCTTCTCCAACTGCTCGCGAGTAATGACGGAGATAGAAGCTGCAGAATCCTCGATTTTTTGCTGAAAACCCGAGGCGGTGACAACCATCACTTCCTGTTCGGAAGCGACGGCGTGAATAGAGAGAAGAGAACCGATCAGCAAGGCAAGCTTGCTTGGTTGTATTGTTGTCATGATTTGGCCTGAACGTTTCAAGTAGGAAAGTGGCGTATTCCCTTACTTCACTCGTTACAAGACCCGGCCTCCTGCCGGGAACGGTGATTAATAAATGCTTATTTGAAAAGCAACTTATTAATCGGTCTGGATTGTAACGACCAGGACAAGATCAATCAAACAATAATCATTATCATTTGACTGATGACAGTTAAACCCGCTCAGACGCGAAGCGTGAGGCAAGATGATTTATAACGTCATGATTTTTAATGATAAGTTTACTTATAGGAGAGATTGGTAGGAGCAGGTTGCAAACCAGTGCTGATAACAACAAATCAGACGCCTGGATTTCAGGCAATAAAAAACCCCGCTCGATGAGCGGGGTTTCTTGTATTGGGTGCCTGGCAGTGTCCTACTCTCGCATGGCGAATGCCACACTACCATCGGCGCTACCGCGTTTCACTTCTGAGTTCGGCATGGGTTC
>NZ_CAWNWX010000057.1:0-1377 GCF_963878195.1 Aeromonas sp. HMWF016 | reverse complement strand
TGCTAATACCGGCCCACGGATTGGTTATGGCCCGTGGGCCCACGCCATTTAAATATTAAATATGAAAGACAAAGGCATATAACAAGAAGAAATACTGAATGAGCACAGTGAAAATGGGAACTGAAAAATGATGAAAACTCAATCCACGGCACGGAAGACCACATGATGATTCGTGCTGAAAAGCTCAGAACAAAGTAAATATAAATTCACAACTCTGTTTTGATGAGGTTTTAATGTCGGCTGGGTGAGAATTAACTATTAAGTATGACTATGGCAGGCATCACAACGAATATAATCAATATTGCCTGCCTTTATTAGATGACCATGTCATATATTTCAAATAAAATTATCTTCTTTTAAAAATAATTGATTTTGACCCGTAGCCAGGGTTTCCAACATAGCCTAATATTCCTCAAAACTCATCATAACTATGCACTCTAGGCGCTACAAACCATCTATCTGAAAGTGAGTGCTCTGAATAATATTGAAAGCATTTCAGGTCCGGGGGTAATAAATCCTCAATAAAATTCAATTCACATATGAATACCGCGACCTTAACATCTCCTCAGCATGACTCAAGCATTATACTCACTGCGAGATATCTTCATGGCCGTTTTATCTTCATATAAATATATTAGTGTCGTCATACCAACATATAATAGGGAAAACCTTTTGCGTTACACTCTCGAATCATTACGAAAAAAATTTACCAACAAGATACTTTGAAGTAATAGTTGTCGATGATGGTGGTTCTGATAATAGTGAGACGATTGTATCTGAATATAAGACGGTTCTTAATATTCAGTACTTCTGGCAAGAAAGCGATGGGTTCAGAGCTGGAAAAGCTAGAAATATAGGGGCAATGATAGCGGATGGAGATTATATATAGATTCCGGTGTTCTGCTTTCATCTGCAACCTTAAAAAGACATTATGAAGCTCATATCAAATCCCATTATCCAACTGCAATTATTGGTTATGTTTTCGGATTCGGCATTGAACACCATAACGGAGCTGAAATTATTGAGCAGCTAAATAGCTGTTCCGAATAGTAGAGCACTGCTCTCGTACGGCCTCAACAAGAGGCATTGAGCACACATCGAGGTCTAAGCCTTGTCACGTCAGACTTTGCCACCTGATAGTTAATATGCCTTACACGGCAAGGTTTTCGGCAAGATGTAGCACTATTCGGATCAGTTATTTAGGGTGTATGGGGTCGTGCTCGCACTTGATGCTGCTCTGTCCGTTCACGAGAACGATACCGTCAGGGCATATACCGAACAGCAAGGGGTCTGGGTAGCATAGTTCCAGCCGAGTTATTCAGTACCCCAATAGGGGCACAGGCAATTATCGATCTGGTGGGAGACACTGAGTATGGG
>NZ_CAWNWX010000056.1:66760-68377 GCF_963878195.1 Aeromonas sp. HMWF016 | reverse complement strand
GGAGGGGCGTGGGCCCAGGTTGTCGGGTAGCGGTGGTGATCCCGCGCTCTCCCGAGCTTATCCTCGCCCAGCAGGCAATCATGGCGGTAGGGGCCGTCTATGTACCCGTTGACCCGGACTATCCGGCGAAGCGGATCGGCTACATTCTCGCCAGCAGTGATCCCGCTTTGGTGTTGACCAGCCGTACGCTTCAAATGCCGCTCGACGTGGCAGCGCCACTTGTCTGCCTCGATGCCCCCGGTGTGGCAGATCAGCTGGCAACGACAGCTCCTTGTGATCTGCCAGCCCCCAGGCCGGAAGATGCGGCTTACATCATCTACACCTCCGGCTCGACCGGTCGGCCCAAAGGGGTGGTGGTGAGCCACGGTGCCATCGTCAACCGGCTGCTCTGGATGCAGCACATGTATCCCATCGGCCCGGCGGATCGGGTGCTGCAAAAGACCCCGGCCGGTTTCGATGTCTCCATCTGGGAGTTCTTCTGGCCCTTTATGACCGGGGCGCGACTGGTGCTCGCCAAACCGGGTGGCCACAAGGATCCCGCCTACCTTGCCGAGCTGATTGAGCAGGCCGGGATCACCACCTTGCACTTTGTCCCCTCCATGCTGCAGATCTTCGTCGCACAAGCCGAGCCTGCGCGTTGCCGCGCCCTGCGGCAGGTCTTCTGCTCCGGCGAGGCGCTGCCCGCGGATCTGGTGCAGCGCTGGTATGGGGCGTTTTCAGCCCCCCTGCACAACCTCTATGGCCCGACCGAGGCGGCGGTGGATGTCACCTGGTATCCCTGCCGGGCAGACGAGGCGGTGACCAGCGTGCCCATCGGCTATCCGGTCTGGAATACCTGCATCCACATTCTCGACCCCTTGTTGCAGCCGGTGCCCCCCGGTGTAGCGGGGGAGCTCTGGATCGGGGGCGTACAGGTGGCGGAGGGCTACTTTGGCCAGCCCGAGCTCACCGCCGAGCGCTTTATTGCCAACCCCTTCGGGGCGGGACGGCTCTATCGCAGCGGCGATCTGGCCGCCTGGCGCGAGGATGGCGCCATCGAGTATCTGGGGCGCCTCGATTTTCAGGTGAAGATCCGTGGTCAACGCATCGAACTGGAGGAGATCGAGCAGGTGCTGCTGCGCCATCCCCGGGTGGCACAGGCGGTAGTGTTGGCCCCCGAATTTGCCCCCGGCGATCGCCGTCTGGTGGCCTATGTGGTGGCCGCAGATAGCAGAGAGTTGACGCTGGCCGAGCTGACGCCCGCCCTTGGCGTCGTGCTGCCCGACTACATGGTGCCGGGGCTGTTGGTCACTCTGGTCGAGTTGCCGCTCACCCCCAATGGCAAGCTGGATCGCAAGGGGCTACCGCTACCTGATATGGCATCGGTGGTTGGTCAGGCGCTGCCGAAAACCCTGCTGGAGGAGCGGCTCTGTCGCCTCTTCGCCGAGGTACTGGGGCTGGCGCGGGTCGGCGCCGACGATAACTTCTTTGCCCTCGGCGGCCACTCTCTGCTGGCGGCGCAGCTGGTGGTGCGTATTGAGGAATCAATCGGACAGGGTCTCACTCTGGCCAGCCTGTTCGAAGCGCCGAGCCCCGCCCAGCTGGCGCGTCGTCTTGGCGGCGAGCGGGAGACAATGC
>NZ_CAWNWX010000056.1:53064-66750 GCF_963878195.1 Aeromonas sp. HMWF016 | reverse complement strand
TCTGCCGGCCGACATGGCCGTCTATGCCCTGCAGGCGCGGGCGCTCTGCCAGCCGGATGCGCCGCTGCCCGCCAGCTTTGACGAGTTGGCTCTCGACTATGTGACCGAGCTGCGCCGCCAGCAGGGCGAGGGGCCCTACTGGCTGCTCGGTTGGTCGCTCGGGGGCATGCTGGTGCACCGGATGGCCGCCATGCTGCAAGAGCAGGGACAGGAGGTGGCCATGGTGCTGCTGCTCGATGCCTACCCCTGTCAGCAGTGGCAGACCCAGCCGTTGCCCGATGAGCAGCGGATGCTCGATGCGCTGCTGCGGATTGGGGGGATTGTGGTTGCGGACGAGGCGCTGGATTCCCTCACTCGCGACCAGGTTGTGGCCCGACTGGGGGCGGAGGGGAGTGCGCTGGCCATGCTCGACGAGCAGGTGGTGAGCGCCATGATTGAGCTGGTTGGCCACAACAACCTGCTGATCCGCCAGCCAGTCGACTACTGCTATCACGGGGAGGTGACCTTTATCGAGGCGTCAGCCTCCCGCCAGCCTTGGCTGGATGGGCGCGGCTGGGAATCGCTGACAAAAGGGGACATCTGCTATGAGCGCTTCCCCTGCCTGCATCAGGAGATGGTGCATCCCGACTGGCTGGCTAAGGTCGGTGCCCTTATCTGTGAGCGGGTCGATGGGGGCGGGCAACAACCGTACATCCGGCAGGAGGGGGACGCATGACCCCGGTTGCCGCCATCCGGGAGGCCTTGTTGGCGGGCAAGCTGGTGGGGCTGGGGGAGCCTCACTGGCACCCCGACTTTATCCGGCGCCAGCACGCTTGGCTGTGCGATCCGGCGCTCTGGGGAATAATGACCGATCTGGTGCTGGAGTGCGGCAACCGCCGCCATCAGGGCTTGCTCGATGCCTGGCTGACGGGGCAGGAGAGCTGGCAGGGTGAGCCGCTGACGCTGGCCCGGCTCTATCCGGTCTGGCTCGACTCCTGTGCCTTTCCCGCCTGGATGGCCCCCGAGTTTCCTGCTCTCTTCACCGCTCTGCGCCAGAGCAATCTGGCGCGCCCCGAACATATGCGGCTGCGGGCGCATCTCTGCGAGCCCTTATTCGAGTGGCAGGAGATGAGCCCGGAGCGGTGGCAGCAGCACAACAGGGGGCGGGATCAGGCGCTGGCCGACTATCTTCTTGCACTTCCCGCCCGCGGCGTGGTGGTGCTGGCAGGGGCGCGTCATATGCTCAAAGTCGCTGGGGATCCCCACTTTGCGCAGCCGACGCTGGGCCAGTTGCTGGAGGTGGCACGGCCGGGCTGGCTGCATGTGCTTCACCCCCAGCCAATTTCTGATGAGAAGGGAGATGAGAAAGAGGAGCGGGTGTGTGAGCTGGCCGGGATCACGACTGCCGATCTCTATCCCAACTGGCTGGAACATCCACCGCTGGAGACTCTCATCGATCGGTTGGTGCGCGTGGCTGACAGGGGGCGGGAGATGCGAATTTGCCCCACCTTGCTGGCCGAGCCCTGGCGCAGCCGATTGCTGAGTCGCGCTCACTTGCTGCCAGTGGGCATGGCCCGCCAGCTGCAACACTGGCTGGCGTAACCGCTGACTTGAGTAACAGAAGGGGGGAGCCAGGCTCCCCTTTTCAATATTTGGCATCCTGCATTCAGCGCTGCAAAGTTGCACCATTTACGGCATACCTTGCTACTCATCGCCGAAAATTCAGCTCCTTCGCTACTTTAAAGAAGTTTCTACTGGTCTTACCTGAGTAAATTCCTTTGCTTTTTATTTAACAAGGTATTTACATCTAAGTGTCACCAGCATCGGTGACGCCTACAACGGCAAGGAGCCAGTTATGACCCATGTCGACATCCCTTTCCTTCGTTACCTCGATGCGGAAGGGTGCCCGGTCGCCACCTTACCGACCTGGCTGGACAAGGCGATACTGCACACCTTCTACCGCAATATGGTGATGGTGCGCAGCTATGACAAAAAAGCGATAGCGCTGCAACGAACCGGCAAACTCGGTACTTTTCCCTCCCATCTCGGCGCAGAAGCCGTGGGGATTGGCATTGGTCTGGCCATGCAGCCGCAGGATGTCTACGTCCCCTACTATCGGGACATGCCCACCCTCTATGTGCGGGGCGTGCCGATGGAGAAGAACCTGCAATATTGGGGTGGTGACGAGCGGGGGAGTTATTTTCTCAAGCCCGATGGGACTCCCTCTGAAGATCTTCCCATCTGCGTCCCCATCGCCACCCAGATCACCCACGCTTGTGGCATTGCCTCTGCCTTCAAACTGCGAAATCAACCGCGCGTCGCCGTAGTCACCATCGGCGATGGCGGCACCTCCAAGGGGGATTTTCTGGAGGGGCTCAACTGCGCCGGTGTCTGGCACCTGCCGATGGTCATCATAGTCAACAACAACCAGTGGGCGATCTCGGTGCCGCGCAAGCTGCAATCGAGCGCTCCTACGCTGGCCCAGAAGGGGATTGGCGCCGGTGTGCGCAGCCTGCAGGTGGATGGCAACGATGTGGTGGCGGTCTACGATGCCGCTCGCAGTGCCGTAGAGCGGGCCCGTAGCGGCAAGGGGCCGACCCTGATTGAGGCGGTCAGTTATCGCCTCGGCGATCACACCACGGCCGACGATGCCACTCGCTATCGCGACGGGGCCGAGGTCGAGGCCGCCTGGGCCAAGGAGCCGGTCAAGCGGCTGCGCCAGTTTATGCACAGCCAAGGGTGGTGGGATGAAGAGCAGGAGCAGAGCCTGCTGGCGGACGCAGCCCGAGAGGTAGAGCAGGCGGTCGCCCGTTATGAGGCGATGGCCCCCCAGCCACCGGAGGCGATGCTCGATTATCACTATGCCAGCCTGCCCGCCGAACTGTTGCCCCAGCGCGAGCGAGTGATTGCCAAGGGGATGAAGCAGGAGGTCGGCCATGAGTGAGATCAGTTTGCTGGAAGCGGTCAACATGGCCCTTCACTACGAGATGGAGCATGACCCGGATGTGGTGGTTCTGGGCGAGGATGTGGGGGTCAACGGCGGGGTGTTTCGCGCCACGGTTGGCCTGCGCGACAAGTTCGGTTTCAAGCGGGTGATCGACACGCCGCTGGCCGAGGGGCTGATCGCCGGGGTGGCGGTCGGCATGGCTACCCAGGGGCTCAAGCCGGTGGCGGAGTTCCAGTTTCAGGGGTTCATTTTCCCCGGGATGGAGCAGATCATCTGTCAGGCGGCGCGGATGCGAAACCGCACCCGTGGCCGCCTCTCCTGTCCCCTCGTCTATCGCTCCCCGTATGGTGCGGGCATTCACTCGCCGGAGCATCACAGCGAGAGCGTCGAGGCACTGTTCGCCCATATTCCGGGGCTACGGGTAGTGATCCCCTCCAGCCCGAGACGCGCCTATGGCCTGCTGCTGTCGGCCATCCGCGATCCGGATCCTGTGATGTTTTTCGAACCTGACCGCATCTATCGCTCGATGAAATCCGAGGTGGTGGATGACGGTGTCGGCCTGCCGCTGGATGTCTGTTTCACCCTGCGCCCGGGCCGCGATATTACTGTGGTGGCCTGGGGGGCCTGCATTCAGGAGGTGATGCGAGCGGCGAACCTGCTGGCCGAACAGGATATCCAGTGCGAGGTGCTGGATCTGGCCACCATCAAGCCGCTGGATATGGAGACCATCCTTACCTCGGTGCGCAAGACCGGGCGCTTGCTGGTGGTGCACGAGGCGTGCGGTAGCTTCGGCGTCGGTGCCGAAATTGTGGCGCGGGTGACCGAGCAGGCACTTCCCAGCCTCAAAGCGCCGCCCAAACGGCTGACCGGCGTGGATGCCGCCGTTCCCTACTATCGCAACGAAGCGTATTACCTCATCACCGAGCAGGATATTGCCGATGCCGCTCACCAGCTGATGGAGAACCAGTGGCTATGAAATTTTTCAAATTACCGGATCTGGGTGAAGGGTTGGCCGAAGCCGAGATCGTCGAATGGAAGGTGAGTGCCGGGGATACCGTCGCGGTCGATCAGGTGCTCTTGTCGGTGGAAACGGCCAAGGCGCTGGTGGATGTACCCTCTCCGGTGGCCGGGGTGATTGCCCGTCTCTGCGGCGCCGAGGGAGATATCCTCCATATCGGTGCGCCGCTGGTGGAGTTCGAAGGGGGTGAAGATGATGGCACAGTTGTGGGCAAGGTGAACGCCCATCAGCAGCATATCGAGGATCACTTCGTGGTTGGGGCTATTGCCCTAGGGGGATCGCTGGTGCAAGCCATGCCAGCGGTGCGACTGCTGGCACAAAAATTGGGTCTGGATATCGACCGGATTAAGGGGAGTGGCAGCGGCGGCATGGTGACCGAGCTTGATGTGCAGCAGGCATTCGAGGCCCAGCAAAGCAGTGGCAACGATTTCCTCAAAGGGTCACGGCGGGCCATGGCCAAGGCGATGGAGCTCTCTCATCAGACGGTGGTGCCGGTCAGCATAACCGACGAGGTTGACTTGCGTCATTGGCGCCCTGATGAAGATGTGACGGTGCGCCTTATCAAGGCTATTGGCGTGGCGTGCCGCGCCGAGCCCTCGATGAACGCCTGGTTTGATGGTGAAACTCTATCACGGCGGCTGTTTAAAGAGGTCAATGTGGCCATTGCGGTGGATTCCAAGCATGGCCTCTATGTGCCGGTGATGGAGAACGTGGCAGAGCGGGAGGGAGCCGATCTGCGCCAAGGGTTGGATCGGATGATCGCCGATGTGAAGGCGCGCGCCGTGCCGCGCGAGATGTTGCAGGGGGCGACTATTACGCTCACCAACTTCGGCGCCATCGCGGGTCGCTATGCCAGCCCCATCGTGACACCGCCGCAGGTGGCCATCATAGGGGCAGGCAAGCTGTTCGAGAAAGTGGTGTTCATCCATGGTGAAGCACGCCCCGTCAGGGCGTTGCCGCTGTCGATGACATTTGACCACAGAGCCTGTACCGGCGGCGAAGCGGCACGCTTCCTCAAGGCATTGGTACAAGCGCTGGAAGCGCCGACCCTGTAACGGTTGTGCCCTGCCGTTGGCAGGGCACAAATTTGTTTGCGTAATCTACAAAGCCACGTATAATCCTAGGCAGCTTGAAAGGGCGATAGTTATGTCAATGAATTTGATGTTTTACATCTTTTCCTGTTGTTCATAAATTAATCCCGTTTTTTGAGCTTTACCCGCTGAAAAGCATAAGTAATTATTTTGAATACAGGTTTAAAGATATGTCTAACATGATCACCGGTACCGTTAAGTTTTTCAACGAAACCAAAGGTTTTGGCTTCATCCAGCAAGAAAACGGCCCGGACGTTTTCGTTCACTTCAGCGCCATTCAAGGTAACGGTTTCCGTACCCTGGCTGAAGGTCAGCGCGTACAGTTCTCTGTGACCCAAGGTCAGAAAGGCCCGCAGGCTGAGAACGTAACTGCTCTGTAATTCTTACAGAATTTAAGAAAGCCGTGGTGCCTCTGGTACCACGGCTTTTTGTTTATATGGCCTTTGTTCCTGACTCATACGGTGTGTGAATCATGTTCCAGACCCTGTTACTCCTGACTGCATTGACCCCGATCGTGGATGAGCCCATGCCGGTACAGGCAGCCATGGAGGCAGAGCGGGTTTGCCAGCAGTTTGTCCATGTGCGGCTAGGTGAAGAGCGGCAACCGGACGAAATTGAGGCCCGCCAGATCCCCGACAGGGAGTCAGAGTGGCTGGTCGATGGCAAAGTAAAAGGACCCGAAGGTCCTTTGCTGTTTGCCTGTCATCTCCATCAGGGAGAGCGCTGGGAGCTGCTCAACTTTTCGCTGTGGGCTCCTCAGCCGGTCAAAGCGGTTTGAGTGCGACCAGCAGGTGCTGCAAATGCTCTACCATGGTCATGCCAAACGGGGTGAGGTAGCCGCCATCTTCGGCACTGATGAGCCCCTGCTGATGCAGGCGAACCGCTGCCTGGCACAGCTCTTCAGACATGTCGCTGCGTAATTTGATGCCCAGGCTCATGTTGGCCGGATCAAAGCATGCCAGTATCTTCAACTGGTTTATTACGTCATCAGAAATCTGATCGATACCAATCATGGATCTACTCCTTACGCTAAAGATGTATGCAAACTAGCACTCCCGGATCCACTTTAGTGGGCGCTGGTTCAAACTATTGGTCTTTGTCTCTTCCATACCCTGCCGAGTGTTGTTTTTTTGGGCGTAATCAGATGGTTGCCACTTCTCCTCGCAAGACCCTCACCATGCCAAACGTGATAGGATAGAGCACTCCTGTTAACCGGACGGTTCGCTTGCGGCTGTTCGCCCAGCTCAAGGTATTGCTCATGGTCAAGATCACTCTGGTATCCCTGCTGCATTCACACTCTGCCGGTTTTCCGGTCTACCCCGTCTCGCTGCTGACCTCCTTGCTTGAGAGCCATGATGGGGATCTGTGGTTGCCTGCCCGCAAGGGGAGCGATATTGCTCAGCTGCGCAAGCATGCCAAAGGGGCTCAGGCCCGTGAACTGGCAAGTCTCGATGCCGGCTGGTGTGACTTTGCCACCGGTAAGGAGGGCGCGACTGCCGAGCTGGATGCCCTGGCCAACTACGATGCCGAGATGATGGAGAACCTGCAGATGTATTGGCACAGTGCGGCCAAGATCAATAGTCCCATCAGTGACAACCTGTTCGAGCTGCGCCGCGAAGTGGTCGATGAAGCGCATGGCGCCAAACTGGCGACAGCCTGGCTGGCGCAGCAGCAACTTCGTTTCGAGCAGTTGATGAGCGCGGCGGCGAGTGGTCGGGATCAGCTCTGCTTTGTCGAGGTCGAGTCAGCCTACTGGCTGCGGCAAAAACTGAGTGAAACGCCGGATGTGGAGCTGATCACCCCGGCGTTTTAATCCGGTCAATGTGGCTATCCTGCCTTTTTTATCCGGCTCCCTGCTCTATCCTTATGGGCGTTCCGGTTCCCCCGTCTGGCGTCAGGGGGCGGCAGGCTGGACAAGCTGACCACAAGATGTGAACATGGCGCCCTTTATCGATTGAGAGAGACTTGGCCAATGAGCTATGAACTGAGCGACACCGAGCGCAATGCCGCGCTGCAACTGAACGCTGACTACCGTTACGATCACTTCATCAGCAAGCTGGTCGAGCATGAAGAGCTGTTTGTACTGACCGACGAGCACGGCGTCATGATGCTGACTACCGATGATGAAGATTGTATCCCGGTATGGCCGCACCCGGAATACGCCAAGGCGTGGGCCGAAGGCGAGTGGGCCGAGTGCAAGCCGCAGTCCATCACCCTCAAGGTGTGGCTGGAGCGCTGGATCGACGGCATGGAGCAGGACGAACTGTGCGTTGCCGTGTTCCCGACTCCGGATCAGGAAGGCATCGTGCTGGAGCCGGCCGACATCGCCGACGCTATTGCCCAGAAGCAGGCCAAGCGCGGCTAATCGCCTCCAGCTTGACGCGAGCAACTCAGGTTGCAAAAAACCAGGTTGCAAAAAAAGACCCCGCCAGTGTGCGGGGTCTTTTGCTATCTCTGCCGCTGGCTCAGGGCTGCTTGAAGCGGGTATCGACCTGAGTAACGGGAGGGAAGCTCTGGCCGCTCTTGATGGCCTCCCGCGTTTCACTTTTTACCTGTTCGTCGATCCAGAACAGACCGCCATAGCTGTAACCACTGTTGCCGCCATCGAGGGGCCAGTGGAGCAGCTCGCTCTTGGGCGTAGCGGGGACCTTGGGCAGTTTTATCCAGCGCCAGGCGCCATCCCGGGTGTAGGGCACCTGATAGGTGGGCACGAAGCTGGCCAGCTCATAGAGTCGCTGCTGGATCTGGCGCGACAGCTCGGCCTTTTTGCCAAAATCGAATGCCTTGTCGTACTGCTCTACCAGGGAGGTCATCGCCTCGTCATCGATGTTCATGATGTTGTTGGTCTGCGGCTTGTGGGCGTTGATCTTGTGAAAGTGCTCCCAGTAGGCGGGGTAGCGGCCAGCGCTCCAAGCCATCCAGGCACTCTGGTGCTTTTTCTCCAGCATCGACTTGAAGCCGGCCGAAGCATCCATCAGGTTTAGCTCCAGATTAAGCCCTGCCTTCTTGGCCTCTTCCCGCAGCAGGGTCAGGCGCTGGGCGTGCTCTGCCGTGGTGTAGGTAATGGTCAGGGTAAGCGGCTCCCCCTTGCCGTTTTGCAAAATACCGTCAGGGCCGGCGGAGGTGAAACCCGCCTTGGCAAAGTAGGTGCGCGCCAGTTTGGGATCGAAGGGCCGCGCCTTGAGATCGGTGTTGGTAAAATCTCCCTGACCCGCGCCGTAGCTGTTGAGGCGCTGATAATCCCCGCGCAGCAGGGTGGTGAGCATCTTGTCGATGTTCAGAGCGTGCTGGATGCCGAGCCGCACATCGAGATTGCTCAGCAGCGGATCGGCGGTATTGAGATAGAGCCCCGTGGGGGATTGCGGGGTCTGGTTATAGAACCAGAGCCGCTCGATATAGCCCTTCTCGAACTCCGGCGTTTTGCTCTTGTCATGCCACCAGTTGGGTATCACCAGCGGGAAGGTATCGAGCTCGCCGCGCAGGAAGTGCTGCCAGGCGATGTTCTGATCCCTGATCACCTTGATCTCGAGTCGCTCCGGATTAAAGCGGTGCTGGAAGTAGCGCTCGTCATCGCCCCACCAATCCTTGACCCGCTTGAAGGTGATCGATTTGCCCTTCTTCACCTCGTCGAGCTGGTAGGGGCCGGTGACCGGTAGCACCTTCCAGTTGTACTCCTTGACCCAATTGCTGGTGAGCTTGATGGCGTGGCTTGGCTCCGGGCTGATGGGCAGTGACTCCAGCAGATCCTGGCGACTCTTTGCGGTGCCGCTGGTGATGGAGAGGGTGTGGTCGTCAAAGCGGGTCACATCGACAATCTGGGTACTGTAGTAGTTGTTGTACCAGGGATCGTTTATCTCCTTGCTGCGCATCATCTTGAGGGTAAACACCCAGTCATCGGCGGTGACCGGTTGGCTGTCCGACCAGCGAGCTTTCGGGTTGATGCGAAAATAGAGGGTCTTGTTGTCGGAGCCGAAAGCCCATTCACTCGCCAGCATCGGCATGGGGTTTCCGGTAATGGGGTGAGTGGCCAGCAGCGGCAGGTTGGTCTCCCTGACATAGGCGGCAAAGGAACCGTTGGAGTCAGGCCCGAATTTGCGCAGGGTGAGGGGGAAGCTGGTGACGAAGTCGCGGAATGTCCCCCCCCGTTTGGCAGCAGGATCCGCGTAAACGGGATCCGTGTTGTTGCTCTCCCACTTCAAATCGGCTGGCAGGGTGGCGCTCCAGCCGTAGTGACTCAAACAGAGGGTCAGGGTGATGGCACTGGTGCGAAGAAGGCGCGGGATGATCCGGGATCCGGCGGTGAATGTCGATGGCATATCCTTGCTCTCCTGATAGCTGCGTCCTGCAGGTCACCTGATGGTGGCTTCAGCCCCGTTGGGGGCTGGCTCATGATGGAAATTTTCCTCGCCCCGGTCAATGGCGGCGGGCAAATAAGGGGTCAGGCGGCAGCCTACGGTTTGAACCAGCGCAGCCTGCCGCCCAGCAGATGTACCACAAAGCCGAGTAGCACCAGAGCAGAGCCCAGCCACTGCAACGCAGTGGGATGCTCGTCCAGCAGCAGGGCTGCCGCCACCATGCCGACGCAGGGCACCAGCAGGGAGAGGGGAGCTACCTGCGCTACCGGATAGCGCATCAGCAACCGCCCCCACAGGCCGTAGCCGAGCCAGGTGGCGACAAAGGAGAGATAGAGCACGCACAGGAAACCCTGCCAGCTGATATTGAGCAGGCTGCTCGCCATCAGCTCGGGCCCCTCGAACAGCCAGGAGAGTGCAAGGAAGGGGAGGATGGGAACCAGTCCACCCCAGGCGATAAGGCTGGGCAGCGTGGTTTGGTAGCGCAGCCCGATCTGGCGATTGATGACGTTGCCAAGGCCCCAGCATGCGGCCGCACAGAGGGTCAGTACGAAGCCGAGCAGTGTCAGGTTGCCTTCGCCATGGGTGGCGATGAGATAGAGGCCGGCCCCCGCCAGCGGCAGGGCCACCCAGTGGTGGGGTTGCCAGCGCTCACCCAGCCAGATCATGGCAAACAGCAGGGTGAACACTACCTGGGATTGCAGTACCAGCGAAGCCATGCCCGCCGGCATGCCGAACTTCATGGCGCAAAAGAGAAAGGCGAACTGGCCGAGGCTGATGGCGCCGCCGTAGGCCAGCAACCAGCGCCACGGCATGGCGGGTCTGGGGACCAGCAAGATGGCGGGGAAGACCACGCCGATAAAGCGCAGCGCACCCAGCAGCAGAGGGGGAATGCCCTCCAGCCCCCACTTGATGGCGACGAAGTTGAGCCCCCAGCAGAGGATGACCAGAGCGGCCAGAAACTTGTCCTTGGTGTGCATGCTGCGTCCTTCGGTCTGTGGCCCGGGAGAGGCCAAAAGAGGACGAGCATACCCCAGCCTCTGTGGGCGCCGTCAAGCTGCAGGACGGGATAGCGGCCTGACAACGGGTGGCAAGGTGCGATTCAGGCGGCGACGCAGTGTACTGTGATGCCGCGCGCGGCCAAGGTGGCCCGCATGGGGGCAGGCAGGGCGTCGTCGGTGACCAGCACGCCGATCTGCCCCGGCGTACCGAGCGGGCTCGGGTGGATGGCGCCGAACTTGCTGCTGTCGGTGATGACCACATTGGTCACCCCCTTGGCCAGCACGCTGTTGACCACGTCGGCCCGCATCATGTCGCGGCCGGTGAAGCCCATCTCGGGATGAAAACCGTCTACCCCGATGAAGGCCTTGGAGAAGTGCACCTGCTCGATGCACAGGCGGGTCAGCGGCCCCACCACGCTCTCGCTCTGATGCTGGAACAGGCCGCCGAGCAGCACTACCTGAGCCTGGGTGTCGCGCAGCAGGTGGGCAATGTAACTGCTGATGGTGATGATGGTGACCCGCTTGTGCAGGGCCAGATGGCGGGCCAGCAGGGCGTTGGCGCTGCCCCCCTCGATAAAGACCGTCTCGCCGTCCTCCACCAGCTGGGCGGCCCGCTCGGCGAGGCGCTCCTTGAGCAGGTAGTTGATGTTCATCCGGGCATCGGGGTCGTCGCTCTCCAGTGCCATGGCCGAGCCGTGCACCCGCTTGAGCAATCCCTGCTTTTCGAGCGCAGTCAGGTCGTTGCGCACCGTCACCTCCGAGACCCCGGTACGTTGGGAGAGCTCGCTCACGCTCATTTTGCGGGCCTGATGGACCAGGGTGAGGATCAGTTGGTGGCGTGGGTTCATGGGACCTCGCTGGTTGACAGTGGATAGCGGCAAGCCACCCCGCGGGTGGCTTGCCGGTCATAAAGGGGCACAGCTGCCCCTGGTGGGGCCCGTCAGAGACTGTGCTCGGTTCGGGCGATGATATCATCTTGCGCATCGGGGGATAAGGCGGTGAAGAAGGCTGAATAGCCTGCGACCCGCACCACCAGATCCCGGTACTGATCGGGATGGGCCTTGGCCGCCAGCAGGGTTTCCCGCGAGACGATGTTGTACTGCACGTGCCACCCCTTGTGCACCTCGAAGAAGGTGCGCAGCAGGCTCATCAGCTTGGCCTTGTCCCGTTCGTTTTCAAGGCTTGCCGGGCTCAGTTTCTGGTTGAGCAGCACCCCGCCGAGGATGGCTGCCGTGGGCAGCTTGCCTAGGGAGTTGAACACCGCCGTGGGGCCGAGGCGATCCGAACCCGACGAGGGGCTGGCCCCTTCTGCCAGCGGGGTGCGGGCGTGGCGGCCATCCGGGGTGGCCATGGTGGCCGCACCGAAGGGCACGTTGGCCGAGATGGAGGAGGTGCCCGCATAGTAGGTGCCGCCGATGGGGCCGCGGCCGAAACGGGTGTTGTGCAGTCCCTTGAGCTCGTCGATGTAGCTCTGGTAGGCCTGTACCAGCAGCATGTCTACCTCGTCCAGATCGTTGCCATATTTGGGGGCGGCATTGGTGAGGCGCATGCGCAGTTGCTCGCCTTTGACCCCGGCAAAATCCTGCTCGAGCGCTCCGGCCAGCTCACTCTGAACCACCACCCCCTGTTCGAACACCAGTTTCTTCAGGGCCGCCAGACTGTTGCCCAGGTTGGCGATCCCCACCTGCAGGCCGGAGACCCAGTCATAGACGGCGCCCCCCTGCTTGATGGTTTTGCCGCGCTCGATGCAGTCATCCACCAGGGCGCTGCAGAGGATATCGTGGGCCTGGGCCTCTAGCACGCTGTCGACCACGCAGTCGATCTCGATGGATTTGCGGGTGAAGTAGCGTACCTGCTCGTCCCAGCGGGCCATCACCTCATCGAAGTGGCCGAATGTGCCGTCCCGCAGCGACTGGTGCTGGGGCAAAAAGACCTTGCCGGTGGTGGCATCGCGGCCACCATCAAGCGCCGCCAGCAGGATGCGGGCGAAGTTGATGAAGCTCATGCCGGTGCAGCGATAGCCCCATTTGCCGGGCACTGCGGTTTCGATGCAGCCGATGGCGGCGTAGTGGTGAGCATCCTCCTCACTGACGCCGAGCTTGATGAACTCGGGGATCACCACCTCGTCGTTGTTGAAGGCGGGCATGCCAAAGCCGCAGCGGATCACCTGAATGCAGGCGTCGAGAAAATCCTCGCTCATGCCGGCGTGGTAGCGCACCGAGAGGTTGGGCTGGGTGGAGCGCAGTTGGCCACAGGACTCCAGAATCGCGTAGGAGAGGCCGTTGACCGCGTCATGGGCCTTGCCCCCCTGCCAGTTCTGGCCGCCGATGGTGACGTTTTGATAGAGCGGGCTGCCGGCGGATGCCTTGGAGTGGGTGCCGGAACGGATCTTGTTCACCTCCAGCAACTTGAGCCAGCACCCTTGCAGCAGTTCGATGGCACGCCCGCGCGGCAGGGATTCCGACAGCTCTACTTCGCGGCGATACCAGGGATAGAGGTACTGATCCATCCGGCCAAACGACACCGAGTGGCCGTTGGATTCGATCTGCAGGATGAGCTGGATGAAGTAACAGAGCTGCAGCGCCTGCCAGAAGGTCTCGGGGGGCTGGTGGGCGATGTGGGCGCAGTTGAGTGCTATGGTCTCAAGTTCACTCCGGCGCTCGGGGCGCGATTCCTGTGCTGCCATGTCGCGGGCCAGCGCGGCGTAGCGTTCGATGTGCTGGCTGACGGCATCGAAGGTGATGGCGACGGCTTGCAGAAACTGCTCGCGTTGCAGATCGGCCCAGTCAGCCAGATCGAGCCGGCTGCGCCGCTCGGCCACCTTGGCCTTGAGGCCATCGAGACCGAGGGTGAGCAGCTGCTCGTAATTGACTGCAAGGTGGGCATCCCCCGAGGTCATGTTGCCCTCGGCCTTGATGATGCCGCTCTCCAGCAGTCCTTTCTGTTCATCGGTAAAGAGGCCATAGCAGCGATCCTGCACCGTCTGGCCGCGCCAGAACGGGGTGAGGGTGTGGATGATCTGCTTGTCTCTCATGCTCACCGCAAAGCCGGCGCCGGGGCGGTCGGCCAGCTCGTCGATCTCCTTCTCGATCCAGCCCACCGTGTATTCGGGAAAGAGCGGCGCCGCCCGCACCTGACTTGCCTGGTTGCCGACGATGAGCTCGTCGTGCTTGATCCAGATGGTGCGCTCCTTGAGGTGGTGGGCCAGCGCCAGAGCGCGGCGCACCGGCAGCGGCCGTGCCAGATGGGCTTGATAGGCCTCGGTGTAGTGACGGGCGCGCTCGGTGCAGACCGGCGG
>NZ_CAWNWX010000056.1:9205-53023 GCF_963878195.1 Aeromonas sp. HMWF016 | reverse complement strand
ATGTGGATCAGGCTCTCCTTGTGGGCACGGATCCGCGGGGGCAGGGTAGTGAGGTCGAGCTGGATCATGGTCTTATCCTCTGGTCATTGTGCTGTGAGTGGCTGATGTCATGGGGTGTTGCTAGCCCCGGGTGAACGGGGTCAGCCCCTGCTCACGGGCACACTCATGGGCAAAGGCGAGCAGTGCCGGGTCATCGAGTGGCTGCAGGGGGGCCTGATAGGGTTGGTCGAGCAGGGCGTACTTGCCCGCGCCCAAGGTGTGGTAGGGGAGAAAGTGGATCTCCTGCACAGTGCCAAGGCTGGCGGCAGCTTGGGTAATGGCCTCTATGGATGCGCGGTCGGCATTGAAGCCGGGGATGAGCGGCACCCGGATCTGCATGGCCACGCCGCGCTCGGCCAGACGCTTGAGGTTGGCCAGGGGCAGGGCGACCTTGCCGCGAGTCCAGTCGAAGAAGCGCTCCTCATCCACATGCTTGAGATCCGCCAGCAGCAAGTCGAGATGGGGGAGGCTTGGCTCAATCTGGTGCCAGGGCACGTGCAGGCAACTTTCCACTGCGGTATGCAGCCCCTCGGACTTGCAGCGGGCCAGCAGGTTGGCAGCAAACTCGGGCTGCATAAACGGCTCGCCACCAGAGAGGGTCACTCCGCCGCCGCTGCGCTCGAAGAAGGGGCGATCCCGCAAGATGGTGGCCATCAGGGTGTCCAGGCTCTCCTCCCGGCCGCACACCTGCAGCGCTTCGCTCGGGCAGAGGCCGCGCAGCCGTTCCACATCCTGATTGCCGAGGGTTGAGCGGACGAGCTGGACACCCTGGCTGTCACGCAAGATTGCCGGACAGGCATCGCTGCAGAGCCGGCATCCCTCGATGCATTGGCGCCGGTCGAGTAGTATGTCCGGCTTGGGAGAGCGGCTTTCCGGGTTTTGACACCAGCGACAGGCCAGCGAGCACCCCTTGAGAAATACCAGGGTGCGAATGCCGGGGCCATCGTGAGTTGAATAGCGTTGCAGGTCGAAAATCATACCGCCTCCTTTTGTATTTGCATTCTATTTGCTTTCGTTCGAAAGTTGATTTGATTTTGATCAACTAAATTGCGGATGTTATCTGGCTAAAATGGCGACAGATTGAACATCCCTTTAAGGAGTCAGAGATGGAGCTTTATCTCGATACTGCCGATGTGGCTGCGGTGCGCCGCTGGTCACGGATCCTGCCGCTGGCTGGCGTCACCACCAATCCGTCCATTGCTGCGGCAGGCGGCATGCCGCTGACCGAGTTGCTGCCCGCCTTGCGGGAGGTGCTTGGGCCCAAGGCACGCCTGTTTGCCCAGGTGATGGCCAAGACCGAGACCGAGATGGTGCGCGAGGCGTTTGCCCTGCGTGAACTGGACCGCGACCTGGTGATCAAGATCCCGGTATGTGAAGAGGGATTGGCGGCCATCAAGACCCTGACTGCCAACGGGGTGCCGACGCTGGGGACGGCGGTCTATACCCCGCTGCAGGGCTGGCTGGCGGCGGTAGCGGGGGCAGAATACGTAGCGCCCTACGTCAACCGGCTGGATGCGCAGGGGGGCGACGGCATCGCCACCGTGCAGGAGCTGCAGCAACTGCTGGCGCTGCATGTTCCGGGCAGCAAGGTGCTGGCGGCGTCGTTCCGCACGCCGCGCCAGGCGCTCGACTGCCTGCTGGCGGGCTGCCAGTCCATCACTCTGCCGCTCGACGTGGCCGAGCAGCTGCTGAGAGTACCGGCGGTGGATGCGGCGCTGGCAAAATTCGATCAGGATTGGCAGCAGGCATTTGCCTGAACCTGATTGAAGGCAAGATGACGGGGTGGCAGAGGGCTAAGCTATAAGGGAGAGCCCGACGTGACGGGTTGGTGTCGATGGTTGACCGGAGGTGCCCCATGAGCGACCACTCCCTGCTGCCCCATGGTGAAGATCTGCGCCGCGCTGTGCGCTGGCTCAGCGAGCACCATCAACACGATATTCGAGCCATCGAAGAGGCGTGTATCCGTTTTGATTTGTCGCCGCTGGATGAGGCGTTTCTCATCCAGCATTGCGCCGAGCGGCGGCGAGAAGGCGAGTCGGGCTAGACGGAGCGGATTTAGACGAAGTTGGCCAGATTGATGCCAAACTCCTTGGGATCAACCGTGTTTTCGATGGTTTCCTGAACCCCGTTTTTGGCGAGATCCAGCCACTGCACATCAAGGTAGTGGCGCTGGGTCGCGTGATAGATCACCTTGACCACCGGCTTGAGCGGCTCCTGCTGATTGCGCTGCATGACGATGGCCAGCCGCTGGTTTGACAGCTGCACCAGCGTACCCACCGGATAGACCCCCATGCATTTGATGAACTTGGTGACCAGCTCGGCATCGAAGTGGTTGTGCAACCCCTTGAGCAGGATGCGAAACGCCTGGGTCGGCTGCATTCCTGCCTTGTAGACCCGATCCGCAGTGATGGCGTCATAGACATCAACAATCCCGCTCATGCGGGTATAGAGTGAGAGCTGATCGCCTTTCAGACGCCGCGGATATCCGGTGCCATCGAGCCGCTCGTGGTGGTTGGCTGCCACTTCCAGCATGGTGGGGGTGATGCCCGGGGTATTGCTGAGGATCTCGTAACTGTGCACCACATGCTGGCGCATGATATCGAACTCCTCGTCAGTCAGCTTGCCCGGTTTGTTGAGCACCTCGTCGGGCGTCATGATCTTGCCCACATCGTGCAGTAACCCCCCGAGCGTCAGCTCCTTGAGCACGCTGCGCTCCAGTCCCAGATAGCGGCCAAAATTGGCCAACAGGATGGCAACGTTCATGGAGTGCTCCATCAGGTAGGCATCCTTGGCGCGGATGCGGGCCAGACAGAGCATGGCATCGCCGTGGGTAAACATGGTGTCTACCATCTCTTCGGCGACTTCGGCCAGCGGCGTGATATCGATGGGTTCGCCCGCCTTGAGGTGGCTGATGAACTTGCCTTGCAGCTCGCGCGCTTCCTGATAGAGGCGGCGGATCTTGAGTTCCTTGCCCTCACCGTTGGCACTGACCCGGCGTCTGGCCTGATCGCTGCCGTTGCCAAGTTCCGGTGAAGCGACCGCTTCGCTCTCGGCATGACCCAGCTTGCTGCGGGAGAGATCGATCCGCACCGTGAGTACACCCTGACGAACCAGATTGGCAATTTGTCCCTGAGTGGTGACCAACCCCATCTGGGCAATTTCCATTCCGCCGGTCTGACTGGCAATAGCGATGACATACATGCCGGGTTTCAGCTGATTGACGGGGATGACAGGATAGGATGCTTGAGACTTCATGGCGGCTTCCCGAGATTTATTATTATGAGTATCGCCCGTGATGGGTCATAGCGCAGTGTAACATCTGATGGCCACTTCGTCACAATTGGCCGCCCGTTAACAGTGGCGTTGTCGCCCCCGCCAGATATAATGTTGCCCCTTTACTTTTTGGACTCCGAGGTTGTGAATGCGGCTTGATAAATTTCTGTGCGACTGTTCCGATTTGACCCGTTCGCTCGCTGGCAAACTGATCCGTCAGGGTGAGGTCATGGTGGATGGCATCGTGGTCAAGCAGCCCGCTTTTCATATCAACGAAGAGAGCCAGATCGAGTTCGACGGCGTTGTCCTGACGCTGGATCGCCGCAATCGCTACTTCATGCTGCACAAACCCGAGGGATATGTCTGCTCCAACGAGGATCCCGATCATCCGACCGTTTTCTTCCTGATGGATGAGCCCTCTATGGGCAAGCTGCACGTGGTGGGGCGCCTTGACCTCGACACTACCGGCCTGGTGCTGGTGACCGACGACGGTCAGTGGTCCCATCGCATCACTTCTCCCCGCCACGAGTGTGCCAAGACCTATCACGTCTGGTTGGCCGATCCGGTGAGCCCCGATGCCATCGCCCTCTTTGCCGAAGGTGTGCTGCTGCGCAGTGAAACCGAGAAGACTCGCCCCGCCCAGCTGGAGTTACTGGGGGAGTGCGAGGCGCGTTTGACCATTCATGAGGGCAAGTACCATCAGGTGAAGCGGATGTTTGCCGCAATCGGCAACAAGGTGGTGGGTCTGCACCGCGAGCAGGTCGGCGGCTTGGCGCTGGATGAAGATCTGGCGCCCGGCGAGTACCGTGAACTCACGTCCGACGAGATCGCTCTCTTCTAAATCCTCCCGGGTGTCAGTGGCCGCTGGCACCCAGTACCAGCACTGTGCCCAGCGTGGCGAGCAGGGTTCCGCACCATGCCGCCGCCGAAGGTCGTTCCCCCGAGTGCCACCACAAGAGCGGCAGCAGGATCACCGGCGTGGTGGAGGATAGAATCGCCACCATTCCCACATCTCCATGTCGCAATGCGAGCAGGATCAGCGTCATCCCGAGAGCCATGGCCAGAAAGCCGTTGATGGCGATCATGCCGAAGATTTGACGGTTGATGGGACGAAATGGTCGGGTCAGCGGCAATCCGGTTAGTCGCAATGCGCAGTGGGCCAGCAGGGCGCTGACCATCCTGACTCCCGATGCACTCACCGCATCGACGTTGCCGCTCATCATGACCGGCTTGGCGATGATGGCGCCCAGACTCTGACAGAGGGCGGCGGTGAGGCCCAGCGCCACGCCGATGGTCAGACTTCCCCGTATCCGCTCCCATTCGCTGCCACTGCTGCGCCGACCAAACAGGATGGCCAGCATGACGCCGGCAAAGACCAGCAGGGCGCCAGCCAGTCGTGAGCCGGTCAACTGCTCGTTGAAGATCCAGAGCCCGAGCAGGGCGGAGAAGAGGGCATGGCAGGAGAAGAGCAAACCGCTGCGCCGCGGGCCGAGCCGGTTCATGCAGGCGTAGAGGGCGGTATCGCCGATAAAGATGCCGATCAATCCGGACAGGGCGAGCAGGGGAATGGCGCTGCCGGAAAGGGTGTGCCAGCCGCCAGTCAGCAGACTGATGCTGCCAAGCATCAGGCTGACCAGAAACATCCGCCAGCGGCTATAGGCAAACGGGCCCAGATGGCGGGCTGGTTTGACCGAAATCAGGGCGGCAACTGCCCATAAACTGGCCGATGCGAGAGCCAGCCACTCATAACCCATAAAAACTCCCGAAAAAATTAACCCTAAAGACTCCATCTCCGGGGCAAGCCCGATACAATACGGGGCGTTTTCGGGGATAACAAGGGCGGCATCAGGCATTCATCAGGCGCGCCGTCGGCCTTCCCCTCCTGCAGTGGTTTTATTCGAGGTTCTGTCATGAGGTATGGTCTCTTCCCCCGGCTGGCGCAACGCTGGCTTTCCCCGCTTTTGCTCGGTGTGCTGGCGCTACCGCCGGCATACGCCACTACGGTGGAGATGGCGCCCCGCTTGTCGGATCGGCAGGTGCTGGTCAAGGGCAATGGCGGTGAACCCGACTCTCTGGATCCGGCGTTGATGCGCAGCGGTTTTCCCGGGGAAGAGGTGCTGGTGGATCTCTTTGAAGGTCTGGTCAGCGAGGATGGCCAGGGACGCATTGTTCCTGCCCAAGCTGCGCGTTGGGAAGTGAGCGAAGATGGCCTCGAATGGCGGTTTTTCCTGCGTCCACAGTTGAAGTGGTCCAATGGCGATCCGCTGGTTGCCGGTGACTTTGTCTACGCCTGGCGCCGGCTGCTTGATCCTGCCCTCGGCTCTCCCTCGGCGACCTTGCTGCTGACTGCCGGGATCAACAATGCCCAGTCCATCTATGCCGGTGCGCTGGAGCCCGCCAATCTCGGGGTCGAGGCGCAGAGCGACCAGATCCTGAAGGTTACTCTGGAGCGACCGGTGCCCTATTTTCTGCAGCTCATCAGCCAGCTGCCATTTGTGCCGGTCAATCAGAAGGCTATAGCTCGTTTTGGCAAACAGTGGACCGAGCCCGGCAAGCTGGTGAGCAATGGTGCTTATCGCTTGGCAAACCGGGTGACCAACGAGCGGCTTGAGGCGGAGCGCAACAGCAATTACTGGAATGATCGCCATACCCGTATTCAGCGAGTCACCTACCTACCCATCGCCTCACAACATGCCGAGCGCTTGCGTTATGAGGCGGGTGAGATACAGCTCACCAACCGGGTGTCGCCCGACTATTACCAGAAGATGAAGCAGAGCGATCCGTTGCGAGTCTGGGGATCGCCGTTGCTGGGCACCTATCTCTACACCTTCAATATGCGCCGCCCCGAGTTGCAGGATGTGCGGGTGCGCCAGGCGCTCTCCATTGCCATCGACCGCTATCAGTTGGCCAAGTCGGTGATCGGTCAGGAGGAGCTGGCGGCCTGGTCTCTGGTGCCTGATATGCCGGGTTACTCCCACCTCTCTCCCCCCGTTGCGCTGGAGGATCAAACCACCCGTCAGGCCAGGGCCGTTGCATTGCTGACCGCCGCCGGTTACAGCAGTGCTCATCCACTCAGGCTGAGCATTACCTACAACACGGCAGATACCCACAAGAAGATAGCCACCTTGATTGCCGGTATGTGGCGTCAGTTGGGGGTGGAGGTCACGCTCAACAATCTGGAGTGGAACAGCTATCAGGTCGCCAAGGATAGCGGCGATTTTCTGGTGGCAAGAAGCTTTCTGTTCGGTGATTACGTCGAGCCCTCGGCCATGCTGAACAGTTTCCGCTGCCAGGATCTGCGCAACGAAAGCGGTTACTGCAATCCCGATTTTGATCTGTTGCTGGAACAGGCTGCCAGCACTCTGGATGAGAAGAGCAGGGTTGCACTCTATCAGCATGCCGAACAGCTGCTGATGGAAGAGGCGCCCATCATCCCCGTGTATCATTACAACCAGATGCGACTGGTCGATCCCACTTTGCACGGGTTGCCCAGCCAGAATCTGAAAGGGACGATTGCCACCAAGGATCTCTATTTCGGCCCGCTGTAAGGAGCACTTCATGAAACTTGCCATTATTTCCGACATTCACGGCAGCATCATGGCACTGGAGCTGGCGTTGTCACGGCTGGACGCCTGGCAGCCCGACCACTACCTGTTGCTCGGCGATCTGCTCAACCACGGCCCGCGCAATCCCGTGCCTGAAGGATACAACCCGGCCGCAGTTGCCGAGCGGCTCAACGAGCTGGCCCCCTATATCATGGCGGTGCGTGGAAATTGCGATTCCGAAGTGGATCAGATGCTGCTTGCGTTTCCCATCACAGCCCCTTACAACCAGCTGCTGGTTGATGGGCGCCGCTGGTTTATGAGCCACGGCCATCTCTACCGCCCCGATGAGGTGCAACTGCCTGCGGACAGTGTATTTTTGAGCGGCCATAGTCATGTTCCGGTACTGGAGCGGCAGGGAGACCAGATCTTGATGAATCCGGGCTCCATCTGTTTTCCACGCGGTGAACTGCCGGCCAGTTATGGCTGCTATGAGGCGGGCGTACTGAGCGTCAAGAGTTGTGTCGACGGGCGAGAATTACTGCGACTGGCGCTGTAGGTCTTATTGATTGCAGAAAGTGGCAAGGCCCGATTCGTCGAGAGTCAGGCCTTGATACCGAAGGAGCGGGTGCCTGAGCGGGTATTGCCTTTGGCATCGTAGGTGAGGCTGTTGCGATCGCGCAGCTGGCTCAGAAAGCTCGCAAGACGGCGATTGGAGACAATACTGAGCTCCAGCAGTCGACCGTTGAGGTCATTTTGTTCCTGACAGGCATCCAGTTTTTCCCGGATCCGGGTCATCTCGTCAGGATAAGCGGCCAGTTGCTGAGTCAACTCGGGCAATTGGGCCAGCTGTTTATCCAGACTTTCTATCTCAGCAAGCAGCAGCTGTTTTCGCTCGGTGAGTTCAGGCAGGGCCAGAGCCTGATGCTTTTCGAGCAAGGAGAACTCCTCTTCCAGAAGGCTTTGCATCTGGCTGAGGTGTTCATCCTGGGTGTGCAGTAACGAAGGCAGATCCATCATCCGAGAACTTTGTCCAGATTGGTCTCAAAGCTGAACATCTTTTTGGCCACAGCTTCGCTGTTAACCTGATATTCGCCACTGGCAACGGCTTTCTTGAGCCGCTCGACCTTGCTTTCGTTGCCGGTAGAGGCTGTATTGAGATTCTGCTGCATCTTTTGCAATTGTTGGGCCTCACTGGTCAAGGAGACGGAGTCCAGCTTGACTGCAGCCGCTTTATTTTCGGGCTCTGGCGAAGAAGAGGTGACTGACTTGCTGCCTGTCCCCTGGCTGCTAACGGTGTTTTGCAACCGATTATTCGCCAAGTTGTTGATATTGTTGATGGCCATTTGAGTTACCTTCGTCTGCTTTAAGGTTTGCTTACCTGTTTATCGGTGCGGCAGGTCAAAACTTTAGAAAAAAGTTGGTGATAAACCCGACATTTAAAAAGTGACCGTTACGGCACCGACTGCACTGACTTTTCCTTCGACAGTTTTTCCGGAGCGAATATTAACAAGCCTGATGATCTCTCCGAAGCTGCCATCTTGCAAGGCTCGGGCCATGGTTTTGATCTGGAAGCTGCTATTTTCGGCTGTCAGAGTGACCTGATCACCTTTACACACGACACACACCTGACTCAAACGGATTGGTTGCCCCGGTTTGATTTCTCGTTTGCTGCGTACGCCGACCAGCATGCTCATGTCGGTCAGGTAGTCGCCACGGATCAGCGTCTGATCCTGATAGCCCAGTTGCAGCTGGCTTTCACTCAATAGGTCGCCTTTAGCAATCGGAGTGTTGACCGTCACATAGGGCTTCTGGATGCTGACTCGTACCGGAAGATAGACATCCCAGGGTTTGTCTTCCTCACATTTCAGGTAAACTGTTGTATTACGGCGAATTTCCATTTTTGCAGGTAAGCTGATAGTCAATAGATCGTCGCAGCGGGTCAATGGAAGTCGGTCATCAAGGGTTGCCGCCGTTACTTCAGCCCTGGCATCTAATGGCACCTCGAGCTGGTTAAACACGAACTCTTGTGCTTTTTCTTGCAAATAGGTGGTGACGTCCGAGGCGTGGCTGGAAGAGATGCTGCCCAAAAAGAGGCTGATGAGTAAAAGTCGGTTAATCATTTTTGCTCGTTGGTCGATAAGTTGTTCACGCATATCACCATATTTAACTATGATTGCTTCAGAATCTGTTCGTTGTCACATCGATAGTCTGACGCAATCCATCACGCATGCATGATTAATGCCAAGCGTTTTTAGGGAGTGTTTATGGCCAGTATCCTGGACTCGGTCAACCAACGTACCCAGCTAGTGGGGCAAAACCGGCTGGAGTTGTTGTTGTTTCGTCTCAATGGACGTCAAAGATTTGGCATCAACGTATTCAAAGTGCGTGAAGTGTTGCAGTGTCCTCCCTTGACCGTGATGCCCAAGTTGAACTCCTGTATTCGTGGAGTTGCACACATTCGGGGTCAGACTATTTCGGTTATCGATCTGAGCATGGCGATGGGCAAACGTCCCATTGAAGACCTGAGCAAGTGCTTCATTATTATCTCCGAGTACAACCGCTCCATTCAGGGTTTTCTGGTGCATTCGGTCGAGCGCATCATCAACATGAACTGGGAATCAATTCTACCGCCGCCGAAGGGCGCAGGCCGTATAAACTACATGACGGCTGTTACCGAAGTGGACGGTGAGTTGGTTGAAATTCTCGACGTTGAACGCATTCTCAACGAGATCTCTCCGGTCTCCACCGAGGTTAGTCAGGAGCTGGTTGAAGCTAGTGTCGAGCACCCAACTCTCGGACGCCCTGTGCTGGTAGCCGATGACTCATCGGTTGCTCGCAAACAGGTTCAGCGTGCACTTGAGGCGATCGGGGTTGAGTGCGTATTGGCAAAAGATGGCCGTGAAGCATTGAACATGCTGCTCGAAATGACCAAGAATGGCCCGATTAAAGAGCAGATTGCTCTCGTCATTTCGGATATCGAGATGCCGGAGATGGATGGTTACACCTTCACTGCCGAGATCCGCAATAATCCCAACCTCAAAGACTTGCATGTTATTCTGCACACATCCCTCAGTGGAGTATTCAACCAGGCAATGGTGCAGAAAGTGGGGGCCAACAATTTTATCGCCAAGTTCCAACCGGATGAATTGGCCAAGGCCGTACAAAACGCACTCTAATAAAGAAGAACAGCTGCATGAAGACACTTTCGGACGACTTATACAAACAGTTCAGCAATTTTCTGGCGGTACAGAGCGGAATCGTGCTGGGTGATAACAAACAGTATCTGGTGAAGAGCCGTCTTTCACCTTTGATGGCTCAGTTTGGCATCGAGAGTCTGTCTGACCTGGTTACCCGTGCAATGAGTGTGCGAGAGCGTGACCTGAAAATGGCGGTGGTAGATGCCATGACAACCAACGAGACACTCTGGTTTCGTGACACCTATCCGTTCCAGTTGTTGACCGACAAGATTTTCCCAGAACTGGGTAAAAGTGGCCGCCCCGTCAAGATTTGGTCTGCGGCGTCATCTTCCGGACAGGAGCCATACTCTATTGCCATGACGGCACTGGAACAGCAGATGAAAAAACCTGGCACTCTGCCTGGCGGTGTACAGATCGTGGGTACAGATATTTCGACCACCATGCTCAACCAGTGCAAAGAGGGTGTATACGACAGCCTTGCTTTGGCGCGGGGCTTGTCACCTGAGCGCAAGAAAATGTTCTTTGAACCCTATGGTGACAATAAAATGCGGGTGGTGGAACGAGTCAGAAAATTGACCACTTTCCGTCCCTTGAATTTGCTCGAAAGCTACAGCTTGCTCGGTAAATTTGACATTATTTTCTGTCGTAATGTGTTGATTTATTTTGCTCCGGAAGTGAAGTCAAAAATCCTCAACCAGTTTGCAGCGAGCCTCAATCCGGGAGGATATCTGATGCTAGGGGCATCAGAGTCACTGGCCGGTTTGACTGATCGATTCGAGATGATCCGTTGCAATCCGGGGATTGTTTACAAGGTGAAATAGGCCTTAAATCCGCACTCCTGGAGGATTGACAGAATACCGGCAATATCACGTCAGAGGGAGGCACAATGCCTCCCTCTTTATTTACGTTAGAAGCATACTGGTTGATATCTGCGTGGGTTTTCCACAATCGTCAGCCTGTTTATTGGCGCGTTCCGTGCTTCCTGATAATGCAACCCCTTCCTTGCCTATCTCTCATTACCGGTCTTTTGTGGCATAGCTCTTGCTTGGAAACAGTATCAAGCAGGAGGTGAGCTATGGCTCTTTCATTCGACAAGGCATTTGGTGTTCATCAATACACGCTGGGGGTTCGTGCCAATCGTGCAGAAGTGCTCTCCAGCAATATTGCCAATGCCGATACCCCTGGCTATAAGGCCAGAGATATCGACTTTGCACAGGCATTGCAGGATGCGCAGCACCAACAACAGGGGTTTGGTCTGGCGACCACCAGCGAAAAGCACTTTGCCTTGAATATGGATGTGCCCGGTTCGGTTCAGTATCGCAACCCGCTGCAGCCTGATACTGGTGACGGCAATACGGTAGACGTGCAGCAGGAGCGAACAGAGTTTCTGCGTAATAGCCTTGAGTATCAGACCTCTCTTGAATTCATGAATAGCAAGATCAGTGGCCTGCTCAAGGCGCTGAAAGGAGAACAGTGATGAGTTTGTTCAAGGTCTTTGACATCGCCGGCTCGGCCATGAGCGCGCAGACCGTGCGGCTCAACACCGTTGCCAGCAATATGGCCAACGCAGATAGCGTCAGCTCCAGTGTGGAAAAAACTTACCATGCCCGGCGGCCAATTTTTGCCGCCCAGCTTGATCAGGCTATGTCTGATAATCAAGGCTCGGTTGGGGTCGAGGTGAAAGGTATTGTCGAGAGTAAGGCTCCACTGCTCAAGGAGTACAACCCCAATCACCCAATGGCGGATAAGGATGGCTTCATCTTCAAGCCAAACGTCAACATGGTTGAAGAGATGGCGGACATGATCAATGCCTCGCGCAGCTATCAAACGAACGTTCAGGTTGCAGACTCGGCCAAGAAAATGCTTCAGCAGACGCTGAATCTTGGCAAGTCCTGATAGGGGGAATGCAACATGGCCAATACAAACGGTGTGAGCGGAGTTAACTATGCGTCCACTCAGACAAATGGTACGACAACAGCGCCAAAGAAGGAGCTGGACCAGGCTTCATTTCTGAAATTGCTTACGATGCAGCTCTCGTATCAGGATCCTTTCAAGCCTGTTGATAATGCTCAGATGCTCTCCCAGATGGCGTCCATGTCCACCTCGGAGGGGATTAGCAGTTTGTCTACCCAGATGGGCAAGCTAAATGAGCAGATGATTTCCAGCCAGGCTCTGCAAGCCTCTTCTCTGGTTGGGCAGAATGTGTTGCTGCAAAGCAGTACCGGGTTTTTGGATAAGGAAGGTTCTTTGTCAGGGGTTGTTGCGGTTGGTACGACTAATAAGTATGCAAGCGTCAAAATTACTGTCGAAGACGAGAAGGGGCAGGTTATCAAAGAGTTTCCCCTTGAAGGTGATCAGATGGGTAACGTCGAGATTGCTTGGGATGGAACAGATAAAGATGGTAAGCGTGCTCCATCAGGTAAATATGTGCTTAAGGCCAGTGGCAATCTTGATGGCAAGTCGGAAAGTATTACCACTTTTGCTTATGGCAAGGTGGAAAGTGTTGCCTTGGGTACAGCCACAAGCCCGACTCGCCTCAATTTGAAGGGGCTGGGTGGAGAGTATTTAAACAACATCCTGCAGGTGTCAGGAATTAATTCAAATCAGACGACCACGTCATCCAAGACCACGTCGACATCATCGATCTAAGGAGCTGGGTATGTCATTTAACAATGCTTTAAGCGGTGTCAACGCGGCACAAAAAGACTTGAACGTCACCGCTAACAACATTGCCAACGTTAATACGATGGGCTTTAAAGAGTCCCGAGCCGAGTTTGCGGATGTTTACGCCAACTCCATTTTTGTCAATGCGAAGACCCAGGTTGGTAACGGTGTGGCAACCGGTGCTGTTGCGCAGCAGTTCCACCAGGGGGCGCTGCAATTTACCAGTAATGCGCTGGATCTGGCGATCCAGGGTAACGGTTTCTTTGTGACTTCCGATGGTCTTACCAATCTGGACCGTACCTATACCCGTGCTGGTGCTTTCAAGCTCAATGAAAACAGCTATATGGTCAATAATCAGGGCCATTACCTGCAGGGTTATGAAATAAACGCAGATGGTACTCCAAAGGCCGTCAGTATCAATGCAACCAAGCCGATCCAGATTCCAGACCGTGCAGGTGAGCCGGTGAAGACTAGCAAAATTGACGCTAGTTTTAACCTGCCGTCTACGGCAGCGCCATTACCATCCGGTTTTGGTGGTGGTCCAGCATCAACATTTGACCCGAAGGATTCAAAGACCTATTCATCATCGACTTCTGTAGTGATTTATGACTCGTTGGGTGAGCCTCATACAATAACCCAGTATTTTGTCAAAGAGGCTGATCCTGCAAACCCGGGCAAGCCGACCACCCCTACTTCTTGGCGGATGTATCTGTATCAAGGAGATAAACCGATCGATATCGTTGGTGGTGCGGCGCCTACGATGGCTGCGGGCTTGAACCAAGCTCCGCTGGGCGCACAGATTACGTTTGGTGCTGATGGCAAAATGATCACACCGACAGTTCCGGCAACCATCAAGACAGAGCAGTTGGGTGTCGCGCCCCCTGCTGGCGCCGGTATTATCACTAACGGTGCAGATCCTACCCAGCAGGTTGATATTTCGTTTGGGACTGTGACCCAGTATGCGTCACCGTTTGAAGTCAACAAGTTGTCACAGGATGGCTCGACCGTCGGTCGTTTGACCAAGGTAGAGATCACGCCAGATGGTATTGTCTCTGCCACCTATAGCAATGCCACCACCATCAAGGTTGCCATGGTCGCTATGGCCAAGTTTGCCAACTCGCAAGGGTTGACTCAGGTGGGCGATACCTCTTGGCGGCAATCACTGCTCTCTGGCGATGCCTTGCCGGGTACCCCCAACTCGGGCACCTTCGGTACCATCAAGTCCTCGGCACTGGAACAATCCAACGTGGATTTGACTTCGGAGCTGGTGGATTTGATCACTGCCCAGCGTAACTTCCAGGCCAACTCCCGTTCCTTGGAGGTTAACAGCTCGCTGCAACAGACCATCCTGCAGATCCGTTAATGGATGTACTGACAATATATTGATCAGAGGAGGGGGCTCGTGCCCCTTCTTCATTTCTGCCCCTAAATCCCCGCTATCTCCTCCCATTTTCCTGTTGGCACTCAAATTGCAGTTCCCTAATTAGAGTCATCTGTTTGACGGAGGATCCCATGGATCACCTGCTTTACATCGCCATGTCCGGGGCTAAAGAGAACATGAATAGCCTGGCTATTCGCAGCAATAACCTCGCCAACGCCAATACCACCGGCTTCAAGTCCGACTTCGAGCAGGCGCGCAGTATGCAGGCTTTCGGCGAAGGCTTGCCCAGCCGGGTATTTGCCATGACGGAGCGCCCAGGCCAGAACTTGCAGCATGGCATGTTGATGACAACAGGACGGGATCTTGACGTGGCAGTAGATGGTCCGGGTTGGATTGCGGTGCAGGATCCCAAGGGGGGAGAAGCCTATACCCGCATGGGAAACTTGCAGGTGAATGCCACTGGCAATCTGCAGACCTCAACCGGACTGAACGTAGTGGATGATGGTGGCCAGCCCATCGTGCTGCCGATGCCGATGGAGAAGCTTGAAATCAACCGTGATGGCACCATCACCGGCCGGCCCGAAGGTGCGGCGGCCAACCTGTCTGAGGATTTTCAGCGGATCAAACTGGTTAACCCGGCTGCCAATGCGGTAGAGAAGGGGAGTGATGGCCTGTTTCGCCGCAAGGATGGTCAGAATGAGCCAGCTTCTGCCGCTGTTGGTCTGATTGCCGGATCTCTTGAAGGAAGCAACGTCAATGTGGTGGATGAGATGACCAACCTCATTCAACTGCAGCGTCAGTTCGAAACCCAGATCAAGTTAATGAAAACGGCCGAAGAGAATGACGAGGCCCAAACCCAGCTGCTGCGTATCAGCTAATCAAGGAGTTACACCATGAATCCTGCACTCTGGATCAGCAAGACCGGGTTGGATGCTCAGCAGACCAATATTTCGGTTACCTCGAACAACCTGGCGAACGCCAGCACCGTGGGCTTTAAAAAGTCGCGGGCCATCTTTGAAGATCTGCTTTATCAGAACATCAACCAGCCCGGTGGCCGCTCCTCGGCTGATACCGAACGCCCCTCAGGTTTGATGCTGGGGGCCGGTGCCAAGGTAGTCGCGACCCAGAAAGATCACAGCCAAGGTAACGTGCAAACCACAGATAACTCTCTGGATCTGATGATCAGTGGTCGCGGTTATTTTGAAGTTCAGTTGCCGGATGGCAGCTCTGCCTACACCCGCAACGGCCAATTTACCCTGAACAGCGAAGGGACCATCGTTACTCCCGGCAACGGTTACACCCTGCAGCCGGAGATCCAGATCCCGGAAAATGCCCAGAGCGTGACGGTTGGCGAAGATGGTCAGGTCTCTGTCCAGCTCAAGGGGGATGGCGCATCTCAGGTTGTCGGTCAGATCACGCTCTCCGATTTCGTCAACGCCAGCGGCCTGCAGCCGATGGGGGAGAACATGTTTGTGGAAACCCAGTCCAGTGGCGCGGCCATTCAGGGGACTGCGGGGGCCGACGGTATGGGTGTGGTAAAACAGGGGATGCTGGAGACTTCCAACGTCAACGTGACCGAGGAATTGGTGAACCTGATCCAGGCCCAACGGGTCTACGAGATGAACTCCAAGGTTATCTCGGCGGTGGACGGCATGATGTCCTTCCTTATCCAGCGTACCTAAGTAGGAGGTGCATGATGAAAGCCGTATGGATGCTGGGCTTGCTGGTGCTGGGCGGTTGTACCTCGACCCCCAATACCCCCAAACCCGATGATCCCGAGTTTTCCCCCGTGTACGGGGAGTCGGAGCCGGTCTCGGTGAGACCGACAGGGGCGATCTTTCAGCCGGAGCAGGTCAACGGCATCTATTCGGATATCAAGGCACACAAGGTTGGCGACATCATCACTATCGAGCTGTCTGAGTCGACTTCCGCCTCCAAAAAGGCCAATACCCAGAGTGGCAAGGACAATAAGTTCAATCTGGACCCGGTCAAGCTGGGTGGCGTGCCAGTCACCGCCAGTCCCTATGATCTCTCGGCTTCCATTGGACAAGACAGCGCGTTCAAGGGGCAGGCCAAAGCGGATCAGAGCAACAGCCTGCAGGGCAATATTTCAGTTAGCGTGGCCAAGGTGCTGCCCAACGGCAATCTGCTGGTGCGCGGCGAGAAGTGGATCATGCTTAACAATGGTAACGAGTATATCCGGATCACCGGCCTTATTCGCCCAGAGGATGTGACCTCTGATAACAGCGTTTCATCCCAGAAAGTTGCCAATGCCCGTATCTACTACGGTGGTACCGGTGATCTGGCCAATACCCAGGAACAGGGATGGTTGACCAGCTTTTTCAATGGTCCTTGGTGGCCGCTCTAGGAGATGTTATGAAGTCACTCCGTCTTGCCACACTCCTCTGCTGTCTGTTGCCGCTGGGCATGGCTCATGCCGCCCGGATCAAGGACATCAGCTCGGTTGAAGGGGTTCGCACCAACCAGTTGATTGGTTACGGTCTGGTGGTCGGTTTGCCCGGTACTGGCGAGAAGAACAACGCTTTCACCGAGCAGACTTTCCGCACCATGCTCAACAACTTTGGCATCAAGGTGCCGGACAACATCAAGCCCAAGATCAAGGATGTGGCGCCGGTGGCTATTCATGCCGACTTGCCGCCCTTTTCCAAGCCGGGCCAGACCATTGATGTCACGGTTTCCGCGATTGGTGAGGCGAAAAGTCTGCGTGGCGGTACTCTGCTGCAGAGCTTCCTCAAGGGGCTTGATGGTCGGGTCTATGCGGTTGCCCAAGGCAGTCTGGTAGTTGGCGGTCTGGGCGCCGAAGGGGCGGATGGTTCCAAGGTGGTGATCAATACCCCGACCGTCGGGCGCATTGCCAACGGGGCGACTGTCGAGCGGGAAGTACCCAATGCGTTCAGTCAAGGCGATACCATTACGTTCAATCTGAACCGTCCGGATTTTACTACTGCACGCCGACTGGCGGATGTGGTGAACGATCTGGTCGGCCCCAATACCGCGCAGGCACTCGACGCCACGTCGGTCAAGGTTTATGCGCCGCGAGATCCTGGTCAGCGGGTTTCCTATCTCGCGACCATCGAGAATCTGGAAGTTGATCCGGCCAATGAAGCAGCCAAGATCATCGTCAACTCGAGAACTGGCACCATTGTTATTGGCAGCGAAGTCAGGTTGAAACCGGCGGCCATCAGCCACGGCGGGTTGACCGTCACCATCGCGGAAAATCAGCAGGTATCCCAGCCCAATCCGCTCTCTGGCGGGCAGACCACCACCACCAACAGCTCGACCATCAACGTCAAGCAGGAGCAGGGGCGGATGTTCAAGTTTGATACCGGTGCCACGCTGGATGAGCTGGTTCGGGCCGTCAACCAGGTAGGGGTTGCTCCCGGTGACCTGATGGCCATCCTCGAGGCGCTGCAACAGGCTGGCGCTATCGAAGGACAGCTGGTCATATTGTAACAAGCGGCAAGGGGTTGCCACGGGCGGCAAAGAGGTAAGCAAAATGGCGGATTTTGACACTAACAGCGGTATCAATCTCGGGGTCGTGCAGGACGTCAAGAACCTGGATCGTCTCCGTCAGATGAGTAACAGCAAAGAGGGGCAGGCTGAAGCGCTCCGGAGTGCATCGCGCCAGTTCGAGTCAATTTTCACCCAGATGATCTTTCAGGGGATGCGGCAGGCCAATCAGGTGTTGACCAAGGATAGCCCGTTCAACAGCAGCTATACCCAGTTTTATGAAGGGATGCTGGATGAGCAACGTGTTTCCGATATGACCAATAAAGGTGGGTTGGGTCTGGCTGATATGGTGGCCAAGCAGCTTTCGCCAGCCACCTTTACCCACAAGGATGGGCGGGTGCTCAAGATGCCGCAGCGCACGGAGCGTGCCTACAAACCCTACGAGCCGCCCACCGGAGCAGCAAATGATCTGATTGAAGCCTCTAAAGTTGGCAAGGATTTTGCTGAAAAGGGGATGGCAGAGGATAAACCCGTGTTCACCATGCCGGTACGTCCTCACCGTACCGTGCCGCCGATGGGCATTGCTGCCAAAGCTGACAGTAGTGCTGATGGCAAAGAGTTTGATAGCCCGGAAGAGTTTGTGCAGCGCTTGATGCCACTAGCCAAGAAAGCGGCTGACAAGCTGGGGCTCAGTCCGGCGGTACTGGTGGCTCAGGCCGCACTGGAGAGTGGCTGGGGCAAACGGGTGATCAAGGATGGCGAGGGGAACGTAACTCACAACCTGTTTGGCATAAAGGCTGATCCCCGTTGGGAGGGGCCCAAGGCAGTGGTGAGTACGCTCGAGTATGAGGAAGGGGTTGCATCGCGCCAAAAAGCGGCCTTCCGCTCCTACGACTCTTTTGAAGAGAGCTTCAATGATTACGTGGATTTTCTCACCTCCGGTTCCCGCTACAAGGGGGCGTTGGCCAAGGTAGGCAGTCCGGACCACTACTTTGAAGCGCTGCAAAAGGCCGGTTATGCCACGGATCCTCACTACGCCAACAAATTGAAACAGGTATTGCGCAGCGATGCCATTGCGCAATACAACGAGATGGAGCTGTAACGTATGGCAAGCGATCTGCTTGGAATTGGCTCATCAGGTGTGCTGGCACAGCAGCGCCTGTTGCAGAGCACCAGTAACAACATAGTGAACGTCAATAGCCAGGGCTATGTGCGTGAGCGTACGCTGGTATATACCAATTCTATTGGGCTGGGTACTGGCGACATCAAGACCGAGCGGATCCTCAACAGCTATATGCAGGGGGAGGTGCGCCGTGATACCTCTGCCTACCATGCATCCTTGACTCACTATGATCAGCTTTCCTCCGTGGACAGGTTGCTTGGGGATACCAGCAACAGCGTAGGGGCTGCCATGACCTCTTATTTCAATGCTTTCCATTCTGCCAATGAGTCACCCGCCGACACTGGTGGCCGTAAGGTTGCCATGACCGAACTGAGCGGCATGGTCAACCGGTTTCACACCCTTTCGGCCCAGCTCGACAAGCAGAGTGACACCATCAGCACGCGCATTGAGGACGAGACCAAGCAGGTCAACAGCCTGCTTACCAGCATCAATGACCTGAACCAGGCGATTATACGGACCCAGGGCTCACCTGAAGAGAACCTGATGCTGTTCGACCAGCGGGACGAGGCCATTCGCCAGCTCTCCGAAAAGATGGATATTCGCACCATCCCCCAGGCCAACGGCAGTATGCTGGTCAATATGAGCACTGGTCATTCATTGATCCTCGATGGTGGAGTGGCTCAGTTTAAGGTAGTGGCAGGGGACCCTGATTCGCGCAACCAGGAGCTGCAACTGACCTTGGGTGATAATCAGGCGCTTATCGATCACGATACCTTCGGGGGTACTGTGGGTGGGCTTTTCAAGGCTCGAACTGATCTGGAGCCGACCAAGCGCGAGTTGGGGCAACTTTCTATTGCCATGGCCGATGCCATGAACCAGCAAAACCGGCTGGGGATGGATCTGGATAACGAGCTGGGTAGCGATATTTTCACCCTGCCCACCAGCAAGGGGTTGCCTTACAACTCCAATGGCGGTACTGCCGGTGCTACGGTCAGTTTTGTACCCGGCAAGGGAACAGAAGTGACCCCCTTCGATTATGAGATCCGTTTTAGCAGCGCCACCGGTTACGAGGTTTTTTCGCTGGACAAGGATGGCAATGCTACTTCCGTTGCTACGGGAACGACACCACCTGCCACTTTCCAGATCCCGGGCCACGGCATTTCAGTCGATTTGACCGGGGCGCCAGTTGCCGGCGACAAGCTGCTGTTGCAACCAGCCAAGAGTGCAGCAGCGGGCATTACGCAAAATATAACCAGGCCTGAAGATTTGGCTTTGGCTTCTCCGCTCAAAGCGCAAAAGGCCACAAATAATACAGGTACTGCAGATATCAAGCTGGGCGGTGTGTTCAATACCGGAGCCGGTTCAGGTTTTGGTACCAATGCGCTGAGCGCTGCTGCGCCTCAGGTTGTCAAAATAAACGGAGCTGGTGACTACGAGGTTTATGACAAAGGGGGCACGCTGATCGGTGTGGCTCCGGCTGCCAGCAAGGGTCAAGATTTGATGGCGGCTCTGCAATTGCCGCCTCCCGCTACGGGGCCTGTCTATGCCAATCCCAAACAGACTCCTGGCTACGAGTTCAGTATCACCGGTACGGTCAACGCGGGTGACAGTTTCACCCTCAGTTACAACAGCAATGGCTTTGCCGATAACAGCAACGGTCTTGCATTGGCGGAGCTGCAAAACAAGGATTTGGTGCGTAAAGGCAGTAGTGGCGGTACAGCCAATGACAAGATGACTTTCAATGAAGCCTATTCAGGACTGGTTATGTCGGTGGGTAACAATACCAGCCAGGCGAAGACCTTGCTCAAGGCCAATGAGTCCAAGCTGATCCAGAGTACCGGAATCTATGAAAGCGTCTCCGGGGTCAATCTGGAAGAGGAAGCTGCCAATCTGATCCGGTTCCAGCAATCCTATGCGGCATCGGCCCAGATTGTCAGTACTGCCAAAACCATTTTCGACACACTGCTTGCTTCCGTGAGGTAACGTCATGCGCATTACGACCAACATGATCTACGACCGGAATATCTATTCCCTCAACAGTGCCAATGAGCGGCTCAATACCGCTTATCAGCAGTTGCAGACCGGCAATAAGTTCCAGACGGCGGGTGAAGACCCGGCTGGCATGAGCCAAAAAATGGCGCTGACCAAGGAGATCGACCTCTTCAAGCAATATGGGGTCAACGGTAGTCTGCTAGAGAACAGCCTTGGTCATGAAGAGACGGTATTGACCTCTCTGAATACCGCCATGCTGAGCGCCCAAACCCTGATCCAGAAGTCAAATAATGGCTCCATCAGCATGGAGGATCGCAAATCGATCGCCAGCGAACTGGAGGGCTTGCAGCAGCAGATGTTTGATCTGATGAACAGCAAGAACTCTCAGGGGGAATATATCTTCGGGGGCAACCAGAGCAAGACCCAGCCCTACGTGAGAGATACCAACGGCAAGTTCATCTATCAGGGGGATACCGGACAGCGTGAGATCCAGGTCTCGCCGACCGTCAAGATTGCTGCCAATGACTCGGGGCAGGATCTCTTCGAGATCGTGGCGACCAGGCGCACAGCCAGTGCAGGGACTGCCAATATCAAGGTGGGCATCGCAGATCAGGGCAACTTTGATAACTTTTTCCAGTCAAACTACAACTCGGCACTGGCCAGCAATGACTACACCGTTTCCACCACAATAGGGCCTCCCGATACCTATCAGATCAAGGATTCCGGTGGCGCTACGTTGCAGACTGGGAATTACACGCCCGGTACCAAGATCCCGTTCAATGGCCTTGAGTTGACGCTCGATTTGCCAGCAGGTGGGGCAGCACAGCAGTTTTCGCTCAATCCGCCAAAGAATGACAACATTCTCAATGGCATGTCCGACTTTATCAATACGCTGCGTGATCCGACCATCTCTGCCGATACGTTTCAGAGCAAGGTGGCCGATGTAACCGTTCATATGAAGAATGCCCGCCAGAACATCGATCATGGGCTCGGTGAACTGGGCGGTCGGATGAACAGCCTTGAACAGGTGATGAGCTCCAACGAGGGGTTGAGTAACCTGAACACCGAGGCTCGGGCCAAGGTTTCCGAGGCCGATCTCTACGAGGTGATATCCACACTGGCGAAAGAGGATGCGGCGTTGAGTGCCTCACAGCTATCCTTCAGCAAGATAAGCCGGCTGACCCTTTTTGATTACATCCGTTAAATGCATAAAAGGCCTCATCGGGGCCTTTTTGCATATTGGGCTATCCCATCGTTGAGCCATGATTGGGCCAGTAATTGTAACAAGCTGTTACCTATGGCGGTTTCTGGCTAAACCGGGGTTGACCTTGTTGTGTGATTGGACAATTATGCCGCCCGCACAACAGAGCGTTGTGCAAGTTTAATTGCAGCATCTCGTTAGGCGAGGCTCCTGTATAAACACAGGCCACTGATCTCACGACGTCCAGAGACGCCCAAGATCAGGACAGTTTTCATCGGATTAAGGTGTAAACCCAAGTGGCTTCCGGCATGCCGGATACGTTATGCAGTGCTAAAGCTGGTACGTGGGGATGATGACACGCCGAACGGCGTCATTTCCTGCCTATTACTCGTCAATCAAATTGCTGTTTTCTTTCAGATGGCGAACGGATCTCCGCTCGCGCTCAGGCTTGCCTGAAATCACATGGGATTATTTGTGATGAAGAAAACACACACCATTCTCAACCGTCATCAACTGCTCGATCTCGCCAGCCTGCAGGGTTGGTTGGAACATAATCTGGATCCGGTTCAGCGCGCAGATCAACTGCTGACCCTGCGTCCGGAAGAGCTCAACTGCATCTTTGATACCTTGCCTGTGCCGCAGGGGGCTGAACTTATCGCTTCTCTCTCGGCAGAGAGTGCGGGTCGCCTGTTGCAGCGCATGCATGGCAGCATCGTTACAGTCTTGCAAGAGGCCATTCCCCGTCGCGAGATGGTGGCTATCCTGCGCAAGCTCGGCCGTCAGGATCGTACCATGCTGTTGGCACGTTTTCCCACCCAGGCTCAGGCCATGTACTACTCCCTGCTCGACTGGCCTACCGAGTCGGTCGGGGCCAACATGCGTCACGAATATCTGGCCGTGAGTGAACAGGACACAGTGGGCAAGGCCAAGCAGCTGATCCACGATGCCTGGGACAATGCCCAGCTGTTTCGCCACATCTATGTGGTCAACGCGGATGGGCGTCTGCAGGGGAGCATCTCGCTCAAGACTTTGCTGATCGCCGACCCGCTGGCCAACGTCGCGACTCTGATGGACCGTGAAACGGTGCGGATCAACGCCCGGGCGGATCAGGAGCTGGCGGCGCGCCTGCTGATTGACCGCGACTTGTCGGTGTTGCCGGTCGAGGATCAGGGGCGGCTGGTCGGTATTTTCCACGTTGATGATGCAGCCGATATCCTGGAGCTCGAATCCACCGAGGATGCCGAGATGCAGGGTGGTTCATCGCCGCTGGATACCCCCTACCTGCAGGCAACTCCCTGGCAGTTGTGGCGCAAACGGGTGGGCTGGCTACTTATCCTGTTTGTGGCTGAAGCCTATACCGGCACCGTGCTGCGGGCATTCGAGGAGCAGCTGGAAGCGGCCATCGCGCTGGCGTTCTTTATCCCACTGCTGATCGGTACCGGTGGTAACAGCGGTACCCAGATCACCACCACCATAGTGCGTGCCATGGCGGTCGGGGAGGTGAGTCTGCGCAACCTCGGTACCGTACTTAAGAAAGAGATTTCCACCGGTCTGCTTATCTCGGCGGCTATTGCGCTGGCGGCTTGGGTACGGGCCTGGAGCCTTGGGGTGGGGCCCCAGATTGGCATGGTAGTTACTCTGACCATCATCGCAATCGTGCTCTGGAGTGCCACCGTGGCGTCGGTTATCCCCATGGTGCTGCGCCGCTTTCGTATCGACCCGGCGGTCGTATCGGCTCCCTTTATTGCGACGCTGGTGGATGGTACCGGTCTTATCATCTACTTCGAGATTGCCAAGATGCTGCTGCCCGAACTGCAGTAAGCCAGAACCTGAGAATGCAAAAGGCAGCCAATGGGCTGCCTTTTTTACATCTCTCTTTGTGGTTCAGCCGAGCTGGAACAACAGTGGCCAGCCCTGCTCCTGGCAATAACGGTGCTCCTTCTCCAGATTCTGCATCAGGAGACGGTTCTCCTCACACCAGTCGATTGGCAGGGTCACTACCAGCTGATCGCCCTGCACCGCGACTTTCCACTCAGGCAGCAGGTTGTCCTGCCGCTTGTGGTGCGCGGCTACCGCTAGGCGCAGGATGCGGATGCAGCGCAGCACGGTTTGCAGGTCGTGGTTGGGCAGGTGCGGTAGCTCGGAGAGTTTTAGCCCCTTGCGCTGAAAGCGTACCAGCGCGGCCAGCAATGCCTGATCGTCCTGGTTGAAGCCGGGCAGGTCGGTGTGTTGCAGGATATAGGCGGAGTGGCGGTGGATGCCGCTGTAGTTGATGGCAAGGCCAATTTCGTGCAGCCGTGCCGCCCAGCCGAGGATGGCGCGATAGGGTTCAACCTCCATCTGCCAGGGCTCTTGCAAGGCATCAAACAGAGTTAGCACACTCTGCTCCACCCGGGCGGCTTGTTTGCGGTCCATCCGGTAGTGGGTGCCCAGTGCTTGCGCTGTGCGCTCGCGAATATCGTGGTGCTGCAAGCGCTCCTCGAACTCATACAGCAATCCTTCACGCAGGGCGCCGTCGGAGTAGTCGAGCCGCTCGATGGGCAGCGAGGTAAACAGGCCGAGCAGGATGGCAACCGCGGCGGCAAACACCTCCTGACGCTCCTCGGTGAGCCCGACCAGTTTGAGGTTATCGACCCGCTTGTGTTCGATCATCAGCGCCTTGAGGCGCTCTAGCCCCTCCAGCGTAATGCTGCCATCGGTCAGCCCCTCACCCTGCAGTACGTCGCGCACGGTGCGGATCGAACCTGAGCTGCCAAGACAGCTCTGCCAGCCCAGCTTGCGGTACTGGTTGACGATGGGGGCGAGCTGGTGCTGCGCCTCCAGCACGGCATTGGTGAAGTGCTTGTCACTCAGCTTGCCGCTGGCAAAGAAGCTCTGGGTAAAGCTGACGCAGCCCATCTTGCGGCTGGTGAGCGCTTTGTGTTCAAACCCTTCACCGATGATGAGCTCGGTGCTGCCGCCACCGATATCGATGACCAGTACCTGGCCCTCAATATGCTGGGTATGGGCGACCCCCTGATAGATGAGGCGCGCCTCTTCCTGCCCGCTGATGATCTCGATGGGGTGGTTGAGCACCTTGGCCGCTTCACTGACGAACTCGCGCGCATTGCTGGCACGGCGCAATGTGTAGGTGCCGGCGATGCGGATCTGGTCCGGTTTGATGTTGGTGAGCCGCTCGGCAAACAGCGACAGACAGGCGAGGCCGCGTTCCATCGCCTCCGGGCTCATTCGTTTCTGCTCATCCATCCCTTCCGCCAGCCGCACCCGCTCCTTGATGCGATCGACGATGCGAAAACGCCCTTCGCTCAGATGGGCGATCACCATATGAAAACTGTTGGAGCCGAGATCGACGGCGGCGTAGAGGCTATTGTCCATTGTTTGACTCGATACGTTTGAGATAGTCGTAAATCGCGACCTGAGAGCGGATTTTGCGGCGGTTGCCCCGCTTCACATATTCGTTCTGCTGGTCGGCATCGATCACCCGCGCCTTGCAGGTATCACTCAGTTGTAGCTCGAGAATATCCATGATGCGCTGCTTGAGCCGCTCGTCATAGATGGGGGTGCCCACCTCGATCCGGCCGTCAATATTACGGCTCATCCAGTCGGCGCTGGAGATATAGAGCTGGGGGTTGCCCTTGTTGTGGAACACCATCACCCGCGGGTGTTCGAGGAAGCGGTCGATGATGCTGATCACCTTGATGTTGTCACTGAGGCCCGGCACGCCCGGGCGCAGGGCGCACATGCCGCGGATGATCATCTGGATCGGCACCCCGGCCTGACCGGCGGCATAGAGCCGGTTGATCAGATCCCTGTCCACCAGGTTGTTGATCTTGAGGGTAATGCCGCTCGGTTGCCCCGCCTTGGCGTTGGAGAGCTCGTTGTCGATGAGGCGATAGAGCTGACGTCGGCTGTTGATAGGGGAGACCAGCAGGTGGTTGAACTTGTAGCGCCGGTAGGGGTACTCGATGTACTCGAACACGCTCTCCACCTCGGCGGTGATGTCCGGGTGGCGGGTCAGCAGCGAGAAGTCGGTATAGATCTTGGCGGTCTTCTCGTTGAAGTTGCCGGTCCCGATATGGGCGTAGCGCACCGCCTCGCCATTTTCGTGGCGGGTAATGAGGCAGAGCTTGGAGTGGATCTTGAGGCTCGGCACCCCGAACACCACCTTGACCCCGGCATCGGTCAGGATGTTGGCCCAGTCGATATTGGCCGCTTCGTCGAAACGGGCGCGCAGCTCCACCACCACGGTCACCTTCTTGCCGTTGTTGGCGGCATCGATGAGGGAGTGGATGATCCGCGACTTCTTGGCGACCCGGTAGATATTGATGCGAATGGCGCTGACCGCCGGATCGAACGCCGCCTGACGCACCAGCTCGGTGAAGTGGTGGAACTTGTGGTACGGGTAGTAGAGCAGGATGTCCTGCTTGGTGATGGCATCGAAGGCATTGACGAAGCCGTCAAAGTCGCGGCAATCGATGGCCGGCAGCTTGGGGTTTTCCAGATAGTCGCGGCCCACGTTGGGGAAGCCGATGAAATCTTTGAAGTTGTGATAGCGCCCGCCCGGCATGATGGCGTCGTAGGAGCTGATCTGCAGCTTGAGCTTGAGGAAGCTTATCATCGCTGCCGGCATCTCCCGCTCGTAGACGAAACGCACCGGCATAGCGGTGAGACGCTGTTTCAAGCCGTCACTCATCTTGTCGACCAGGCTCAAGTCCAGCTGGTCGGAGAGGTCATATTCGGCATCCCGGGTCAGCTTCACCGCATAGGCGGCAATCTCGTCGTAGTCGAAGAAACCTTTAAAGATCTCGTCCAGACAGAAGCGGATGACATTGTCCAGAATGATGATCTGCTTCTTGCGGCGGGTCCCTTCCGGCGGCAGCTGGAAGAAGCGGGGCAGGTCATCGGTCGGCACCTCAACCAGCGCGTACTGGATCACCTGGCCGTTCTTCTTCATCTCGATGGCGAGATAGGTGTGCTCGTCTTTCAGGAACTTGACCGGGTTGACCTCTTTATTGAGCAGGATCGGGATGATGTGGCGCAGCACCTTTTCCCGAAAGAACACCCGCAGCCACTTCTGGATAGCATCGGAGAGCTGGTTTTCGTTGACCAGAAAGATGTTGTGGCGAGCCAGGGCGATCAGCAGCTCCTTGTAGGTGTTGTCGAATGCCTCGCCAAGGGCCATCACCTTCTGCTGGATGGCGCGCAGCAGCACCTTGGCTTCATCGTCGCCGCCATGTACTTCGTTGATCAGAATGCGGCGCTTGACGTCCGACACTCGAACTTTAAAAAACTCATCCTGGTTGGAGGAGAAGATCCCCAAAAAGCGGACCCGCTCGATGAGGGGGACCGTCTTGTCCATCGCTTCTTGCAACACCCGTTCATTGAATGAGAGCCAGCTCAGCTCTTTCTCTTCATACAGCTTGTCGGTGCTCATGTTATGCCTCTGGTCTCTAATCAGTTCGCCTCTGCGCGGCAGGTATGACGTGAATATATGACAGAAAAGTGACAGCAATATTACTCGGGCATCGCCTCGTCAATATCGACCACCAGATCATCGGAGAGAGACTCCAGCGCAGAGACAAGACTCTCCATCTCCAGCCCGTCTGGCAGGGCAACCAGTGCATGGGCGTAGAAGAGCGATGCGCCGGAGTGGGGGGCCGGTTCACAGCCGGTGGTGAGATCGGCCACATTGATATCAAGTTGCCGCAGGATGCTGGCCACTTCGTGGACGATGCCGGGGCGATCATTGCCGGTGACCGTCATCATCACCTGATGGGCCGGTTCGGCGGTGGGGGTCCCTTCTGCAAAACTGATGGTGAGGCCGGGCAGCAGGGCCAGCGCTTCGCACAGGCTGCGGTAGTGCTCCTCGGGCACGGCCACATGGAGGATGCCGGCAAACTGGCCTGCCAGCTCGCTCATGGCACTGCCCAGCCAGTTGCCCTGCTCGCGACTGATGACGGCAGCCAGACTCTCGACGATACCTGGTTTGTCTGCACCGATCACGGTGACCACCAATTGCTTTTGCATCCTGCTCTCCTTGGAATTGGATTTCTCCAGCATTGTGCCTGCTGTGGCTGGTCATATGAAGCCCCGCCCGCTGGCAAATGGATAAAAAGCAGGGAGTTTTACACTTTCCATACGCTTGCCTGCTGCCTTGCGTGACGCTGGCTGTGGTAAAGTACTCCCCCTTTCGTGTTGTGAACTGGATTGTGCTCTCATGAATACCCTCGTCCTGTCGGGATTACTGTTGCTGGCCCTGCTGGTGCTGGCGATTTTCTGGAGCAGAAACAAGGAGCAGAAGCAGCTGCCCTACGATCTGCAGGAGACTCTCTTCACTCCGGCCGAACGCTCTTTTCTCGGGGTTCTGGACTTGGCGGTAGGCGACAAGGCCAGAGTGCTGGCCAAGGTGCGGGTGGCCGATGTGCTGACCCCGCAAGCCGGGCTTGGCAAGAGCAAGTGGCAGCAACACTTCAACAAGATCAGCGGCAAGCATTTTGACTATCTGCTCTGCCATCCGACCGACCTCTCGTTTATCTGCGCCATCGAGCTGGATGACAGCTCTCACCGTCATCAGAAGCGCAAGGCGCGCGATCTCTTTCTGAAAACTGCCTGCGACAGCGCCGGTCTGCCCCTGCTGCAAATTCCGGCCAGCAGCGGTTATCAGGTGGAAGAGCTGCGCGAACAGATTTTGCCGTTGCTGGTCAAAACCAGCGAGCCGGTGGTCGATGATCTGCTGCCGGGCCAGCGGCGTGAACCCACTTTCAACCCTCTGTTGCTGGACGGGGTCGATCTTGGCACGCCGCTCCGCGGTGGCTCGCCACAGGCAACCGTTCGCCCGGTCGATGAAGAGCCGCTTCACTTCCCAAATCTGGAGAGCCCTGCGCCGAGCGTTGCAGTTCCCGTGATGGAGCCGGAGCTTGCCGACAACCTGTTTGCCGATCCGTCTGAAGACGAGGATGAAGAGGTGCACCTCTGTCCTCGCTGCGATGCGCCGCTGGTGGAGCGTGAAGCCAAGAAAGGGCCCCATGCCGGCCGCCTCTTTCTGGCCTGCAGCCGTTTCCCCGAGTGCCGCTACGCGACCCCGCGCCACCATATCCACCCTTGAACTGCTGCATCTGAGTGATACCGCCGCCGGCAAGGCGGTATCACCTGAATATTCCCTTCGAAAAAAATGCTGTAGCCATTTCGTTTATCCCCGTTTTATGTCGATACACTTAGCCTGAATACGACAATTTTTGACAAAGTGTCGGAATTTTGGCACTTTGTCTGTCTGAAATAAAATAAGTGATATATGTTTTATATCTATATAAAACAATGAATTATATTCGGTCGTCGCGAGGGATTGATATGGTGGAGATGGGCGTGTTGATTGTTGATGCCGATGCGCAGCGGCGTCAGCAGTTGGGAACAGTGCTCTCGTTTATGGGGATCCCGTGGCAAGAGGTCGCTGAAGGCGATCTGGATGTCGCCATCGACTCCTCCGGCCCCCTGCAAGGTGTGCTGGCCGGTGAGCTCGGCGCCCGTGTTCTGCCGGATCTGCTGGCCGCATTCCCCCGAACCCCCTTTATCTCTCTGGTCGAGGCCGACCTGCCCAACAGCAACTTCATCGGGGTTGCCGAGGCTCCGTTTACCTACGAGTCGCTGACTCGCCACCTGCACTTCTGTCAGGCGTTTGTTTCTCTGCATCCCCGTCAGCAGACCCATGACAAGGGGCAGGCTCTGCTGCGCCTGCTGGTGGGCAAGGGGAAGGGGATCCAGGAGGTGCGTCGCCTCATCAGCCAGGTTGCCGAGACCGATGCCAACGTGCTGATCCTCGGTGAGTCGGGTACCGGTAAAGAGGTGGTGGCGCGCGCCATTCACGAACTCTCTGCCCGCAGCCAGGGGCCGTTCGTACCTATCAACTGCGGCGCTATTCCGGCGGAGCTCTTGGAGAGCGAGCTGTTTGGTCACGAGAAGGGGGCCTTTACCGGTGCTATCGCCGCGCGGCGTGGCCGTTTTGAGCTGGCGCAGGGGGGCACTCTGTTCCTCGACGAGATTGGCGACATGCCGATGCCGATGCAGGTCAAGCTGCTGCGGGTGTTGCAGGAGCGGCTCTTTGATCGGGTGGGTGGTGGTAAGCCCATTCAGGCCGATGTGCGTATCATCGCCGCGACTCACCGGGATCTGGAGGCGCTGATCCGCACCCAGGGCTTCCGTGAAGATCTCTACTATCGCCTCAACGTCTTCCCCATCGAGACCCCGCCGCTGCGAGATCGCATCGACGATATCCCCCTGCTACTGCAAGAGCTGCTCAACCGTCATGCCGAACAGCACCACAGCACCATCCGTCTGACCCAGCGAGCGATGGAGTCGCTGATGCAGTATCCCTGGCCGGGCAACGTGCGTGAGCTTTCCAACCTGCTGGAGCGGCTGCTCATTCTCTATCCGCAGCAGATTGTCGATGTGGCCGATCTGCCGAGCCGCTACCGCCTGCTGCCAAGCGAGCCGCGTGATGAACGGCTGACCGAGATGGATGAGCGGGATGCGCTGGCCGCGGTGTTTCAGGATCCGCCGGAGATCGACCATCCGCTTTCCTCGCCCCGTACCATGCAACTGCCGGAGGAGGGGGTCAATCTCAAGGAGATGCTGGCCGACCTCGAAGTAGAGCTGATCCGTCAGGCGCTGGAGTCGCAGGATGGGGTGGTGGCCCGCGCTGCCGATCTGCTCGGCATGCGCCGCACCACCCTGGTCGAGAAGATGAAAAAGTACGGGATGAGCAAGGACGTCTGAGGGTCAAAGCCTTGACGCAAAGCGGTAATCTATTGGTTTTAATAGATTAATTTAGTGGCATGGAAATTGAATAACCTGACCAGGTCGCCAGTTTGAGGTCAGGTTTATGACAGCCCAACAGCAGGATATCCCACTCCAGTCTCACGAAGTGAGCCAGCTTTACGCCATCTTCAAGGCGCTCCCGACCGGGGTGCTGTTGCTTGATGGCACTGGCATCATCACCCGTGCCAATCCGGCGGCGATAGACCTGCTGGGGGAGCCGCTGGAGGGGGAACTCTGGCGTCACGTCATCACCCGCTGCTTCGAGCCGCGCGAGGATGATGGTCACGAGATCTCCCTGCGCGATGGCCGCCGGGTCCAACTCTCGACCCAACCGCTGCAGGATCAGGCGGGCCAGCTGGTTTTTATCAACGATTTGACCGAAACCCGTCAGCTGCAGGATCGCATCAACCACATGAAGCGGTTGTCGGCCCTTGGCAATATGGCCGCTTCGCTGGCCCATCAGATCCGCACCCCGCTCTCGGCCGCCATGCTCTATGCTGCCAACCTGGCCAACCGCACCCTCAAACCCGAATCCCGCACCCAGTTTCAGCAAAAGCTGATGGCCCGGCTGCAGGACTTGGAGAAGCAGATCAACGACATCCTGCTGTTTGCCCGCAATGGCGACAATCAGGTGGTTACCCCCATCTCGGTACAGGGTCTGCTGGCTGAAGTACATGCGGGGGCAGAGGCGTTCTGCACCCAGCAGGGGTGCGAGCTGCACATGGAGGCGCCGGAGCCCGATCTCTGCCTGCTGGCCAACAGCAGTGCGCTCTCCGGAGCCATCAACAATCTCATCGCCAACGCCCAGCAGGCGGGGGCAACGTCACTTCTGGTGAGTGCAGTGCGCAGCGGTGCCCGCGTCGAGATGCGGGTGATCGACAATGGCAAGGGGATGCCGGCTCACCTGCTCAGCCAGATTTTCGAACCCTTCTTTACCACTCGCTCCCAGGGCACCGGCCTTGGACTGGCGGTGGTGCAATCCGTCGTGCGTGCCCATCAGGGCGAGGTCGGTGTGGCCTCGGTTCCCGGAGAGGGCACCTGTTTTACTCTGTCGTTCCCCCTGCATCAGCAGCAGGTACAACTTGGAGGTGCAGCATGAGCCTTGTTAAGGAGTTGTGCCGGCCGAGAGGGAGCCATATCAATGCGGCCAGGTTGGCTGTCGTGGGAGGTGTAGCATGACTCAGGCCCGGATCCTGGTTGTAGAAGATGACAATGGCCTGCGTGAAGCGCTGGTCGATACCCTGTTGCTTGGCGGCTATGAGTGCCGTGAGGTAGACAGCGGCGAGCGGGCCTTGCTGGCTCTCTCCCGTCAGCCGTTTGACATGGTGATCTCCGATATTCAGATGGGAGGGATGGATGGCCTGACCCTGTTGGCCACCATACGCCAGCAGTATCCGCAGGTGCCGGTACTCCTGATGACTGCCTACGCCAACATCGACGGTGCGGTGCGCGCCATGCGTGAAGGGGCTATTGACTATCTGGCCAAGCCCTTTTCGCCTGAGGTGCTGCTCAATCAGGTGAGCCGCTATGTACCGGCCCAGAAGGTAGAAAAACGTGCCGTAGTCTATGGCGATCCCAAGAGCGCCGAGCTGTTCCAGCTGGCGACCCGGGTGGCCAGAAGCGAGGCTACCGTGATGGTGACCGGCCCGAGCGGGACGGGGAAAGAGGTGTTGGCCCGCTACATCCACGACAACTCCAACCGCGCCGAGCAGCCCTTTATCGCCATCAACTGCGCAGCCATTCCGGAGAACATGCTGGAGGCGACCCTGTTTGGCTACGAGAAGGGGGCATTTACCGGTGCGGTGCAGGGGTGCCCCGGCAAGTTCGAGCAGGCGCAGGGGGGGACTCTGCTGCTCGACGAGATCACCGAGATGGATCTGGGTTTGCAGGCCAAGTTGCTGCGAGTGCTGCAGGAGAAAGAGGTGGAGCGGCTCGGCAGCCGCAAGATGATCCCGCTAGATGTGCGGGTCATCGCCACCAGCAACCGGGATCTCAAGAAGGCGGTGCAGGATGGTCTGTTCCGCGAAGATCTCTACTACCGTCTCAACGTCTTTCCGCTGCGCTGGTCTGCCCTGTGCGAGCGGCCCGGTGACATCTTGCCGCTGGCTGAACATCTGCTGGCCCTCCATGCCAGCCAGCAAGGGCTGCCCACCCCGCAGCTGGAGCCGCAGGCGCGCGAGCGGCTGCTCTCTCACCCCTGGCCCGGCAACGTGCGGGAGCTGGACAATGTGGTACAGCGGGCGCTGATCCTCAGCCCTGATGGAGTGATCGATTGCAGCCACCTCATTCTGGAAGAGGTGGACGAGCAGGAGATGGAGTTTGCCGTCGCAGAGCGCGCTTATGGCGGTGATCGTCTCGGCAGCGAACTCAAGCAGCAGGAGCACCAGATCATTCTCGACACCCTGCAAGAGTGCAACGGCAGTCGCAAGGATGTGGCCGACCGGCTCGGGATCAGCCCGCGCACTCTGCGCTACAAGCTGGCCCAGATGCGGGATGCCGGCATCGACTTGCCCGCCTGAGTCAGGCTGGATGCCTGAATAGAGGGAAGTATCACTGTGTGGGAACCGTCATGGTCTTGATGGCGGCTCTCGATTATCATAGGGCCCTTGGCGTTTTGAGCCGGGGCCTTGTTTTTATTGGTAAAACAGGGAATCGCGCCGTTATAAAGGGACCCTTATGATCTCTCATCGAAAATTGGAAACCGTACTCAACCACCTGCTTGAGCCCCACGCCATCAAGGATTACTGCCCCAATGGTCTGCAAATTGAGGGGCGCGAGCGCATTCGCAAGGTGGTGACCGGCGTGACCGCCAGTCAGGCCCTTATCGACGCCGCCGTGGCTGCCGATGCCGATGCCATTCTGGTTCACCACGGCTACTTCTGGAGCGGTGAACCGGCCCAGATCACCGGCATGAAGCAGCGCCGCATCAAGACCCTGCTGGCCCACGATATCAACCTGTTTGCCTACCACCTGCCGCTCGATGTCCATCCCGAGGTGGGCAACAACGCCCAGCTCGCCAAGCTGCTCGACATCAAGGTGCGCCGTGGTCTGGAGCCGTGGAACAGCAAGAGCGTCGCCATGGTTGGCAAGCTGGAAGAGCCCATGAGCGGCAGCGATTTTGCCAAGCTGATTGCCGAACGGCTCGGCCGTGAACCGCTCCACTGCGGCGACAGCGGCCCCGAGCTTATCCGCTCCGTGGCCTGGTGCACCGGCGGCGGTCAGAGCTACATCAATCTGGCGGCGGAGCAGGGCATCGATGCCTTTATTTCCGGTGAAGCCTCCGAGCAGACCATCCACACCGCTCGCGAGATGGGGATGCACTTCTACGCTGCCGGTCATCACGCTACCGAACGCTACGGCGTCAAGGCGCTGGGAGAGTGGCTGGCGACCGTGCACGGGTTGGATGTGACCTTTATCGATATCGACAATCCGGTCTGATTAGCCGCGTAGTGGCGTAATCAGAGATGTGAGTGGTCATCGCGTTGATCTATGGAAATGACAAGGGAGGCCTGGGCCTCCCTTTGTTACATTTTGCGTGCTGTGATTAGCGGTTACTCGCAGGCATAGCCAGCCGGGCCAAGTTGCTTGCCATCGAGAAAGGCAGACCCTTCTCGCATCTGCAAGCGCCCTTCACAGAACCACTGCACCACCAGCGGGTAGATGCTGTGCTCCTGCACCTGTACCCGTGCCGCAACCTCGTCAGCATCATCGCCTTCGAAGATGGGGACGTGTGCCTGCAGGATCACCGGGCCACCATCGAGCTCTTCGGTCACGAAGTGAACGCTGGCGCCATGCTCACTGTCACCTGCGTCGATAGCGCGCTGGTGGGTGTGCAGCCCCTGATATTTCGGCAGCAGGGAGGGGTGGATATTGATCATCCGCCCTGCGAAGTGGCGCACCAGATCACCGCTCAATATGCGCATAAAGCCGGCCAGTACCACCAGATCCGGCTGATAGTCAGCCATCAGCGCCAGCAGGGCGGTGTCATACTCCTCCCGACTGGCAAACTGCTGCTGGCTGAGGGTGGTGGTAGCCACCCCTGCCTCTTGTGCGCGGATCAGGCCATAGGCATCGGCCTTGTTGCTGATGACGCCGACCACCTCACCGCCAATCTTGCCGCTGGCGCAGTGGTCGAGGAGCGCCTGCAGATTGCTGCCGCTGCCGGAGATTAGCACCAGGATGCGCTTCATGGGGGAGGTCATTTGGCTGTTGATCCGGTCATTCATTGAATGATGACCTGCTCCTCGCCATCGGCGGCCTTGGCCACATGACCGATGTGCCATGCGTTCTCACCCTCGGCTTTGAGCAGAGTCAGTGCCTTCTCCAGCTGATGGGCTGGCAGGGCGATGATCATGCCAACGCCGCAGTTGAAGGTGCGATACATCTCGTGGCGGGTGACGTTGCCAGCCTGCTGCAGCCAGCTGAACACCGCCGGCCACTGCCAGCTCTGCTCGTCGATCACCGCCTGGGTGTTGGCGGGCAGTACGCGCGGGATGTTCTCCCAGAAGCCACCACCGGTGATGTGGGAGAGAGCGTGGATCTCGCACTCCTTGATGAGCTTGAGCACAGGTTTCACATAGATGCGGGTCGGCTCCAGCAGGGCGTTGGCAAGGGTGGTGTCACCCAGCTGCTGATGAACATCTGCCTTGGAGACCTCGAGGATTTTGCGGATCAGGGAAAAACCGTTGGAGTGGGGGCCGCTGGCGGCCAGCGCGATCAGGGCATCACCTTCAGCAACCTTGCTGCCGTCGATGATCTCGCTCTTCTCCACCACGCCGACGCAGAAACCAGCGATGTCGTAGTCTTCCCCTTCATACATGCCCGGCATCTCGGCGGTTTCGCCGCCCACCAGAGCACAGCCGGACTGCTCGCAACCGGCACCGATCCCGGTGACCACGGCTGCAGCTGTGTCCACATCCAGCTTGCCAGTGGCGTAGTAGTCGAGGAAGAAGAGGGGCTCGGCACCCTGTACGATCAGGTCGTTGACGCACATGGCCACCAGATCGATACCCACGGTGTCATGTTTTTTCAGATCGATGGCGAGGCGCAGCTTGGTGCCCACACCGTCGGTGCCGGAAACCAGCACCGGCTCCTTGTAGCCCGCAGGGATTTGACACAAGGCCCCAAAGCCGCCAAGACCACCAAGGACTTCAGGACGACGAGTGCGCTTTGACACGCCCTTGATACGTTCAACCAGTGCATTGCCGGCATCGATATCCACGCCAGCATCCTTGTAGCTCAGTGAGGTTTTGTCAGTCACGAGTAGTCCCCGTCATGTGAGAAGTGGAGGGTAAAATTCGGGGCGTATTCTAACAGTGGCGGTCAAAAACCAGAAAGGAAATCGTTTGCGCGTTTTTGCGCAAAACTGCTCTACAAGCGGCGGCTTTTGTTGTATGATTCCGCGATTTTTTTTGCGGCAGGTTAGAGGAGATAATAATGAAAGTCGTTGAAGTCAAACACCCCCTGGTCAAACACAAGATCGGTCTGATGCGTGAAGGCGATATCAGCACCAAGCGTTTCCGTGAACTGGCCAAAGAAGTGGGCAGTTTGTTGACCTATGAAGCGACCTCTGACTTCGAAACCGAGAAGGTTATCATCGATGGCTGGAATGGGCCAGTAGAAGTTGACCAGATCAAGGGCAAGAAGGTAACCGTCGTACCGATCCTGCGTGCCGGTCTTGGCATGATGGATGGCGTGCTGGAGCACATGCCGAGCGCCCGCGTCAGCGTGGTTGGTATCTACCGCGATGAAGAGACCCTGCAGCCGGTTCCCTACTTCGAGAAGATCGTCAGCAACATCGAAGAGCGTCTGGCGCTGGTCATCGACCCCATGCTGGCCACCGGCGGCTCCATGATCGCCACTATCGATCTGCTTAAAAAGAAAGGCTGCCAGTCCATCAAGGTGCTGGTGCTGGTTGCCGCGCCGGAAGGCATCAAGGCGCTGGAAGCCGCTCACCCTGACGTGGAGCTGTTCTGTGCCTCCATCGACCAGGGCCTGAACGAGAAAGGCTACATCGTGCCGGGTCTGGGCGATGCCGGCGACAAGATCTTCGGTACCAAGTAAGTTGCTGTGACACGCCGCCTCTGCCGAGGCGGCTGACGGAGCCGGCGTCCTGCCGGCTTCGCTGTTTAGGGCCTTTGTCCCAGCCTTGCCGCAGGACGCGCCTTGCCGCTACCATAAGCACCATCTCCCATTTCGAGACTCTGTTCATGTTCAAACGTGTTGTGACCGCCCTCTGCTGCGGCTTGTCATTCATTGCCTCGGCCGCTCAGGTGACCGACCTCTATCAGGGCAAGGCCCCGACCACCGGCGACATGGTGGCTGCTCAGGGTCAGGCGCTGGGCGAGGTGTTGATCAAGGTGACCGGCAAGCGGGATATTCTGACCCAGCCTGCCGTGGTCAAGGCGCTGGCTGCGCCGGGTGACTATGTAAAGAGCTATGGCTATCAGGATGTGGATTCGGTCAAGTATCTGAAGGCCGAGTTCAAGAGCGACAAGGTCAACAGCCTGGTCTCCGAGAGCAAATTCGCTCTGCTTGGCCCGGCTCGTCCCCAGATGGCCCTCTGGCTGGTGGTAGATCAGGGTGAGCGCCATCTGCTGGCCGACCAGTCTACCGATGGCTGGGCACAGGCACTGCGCGAACAGACCCTGGCGCTGGGGCTGCCGGTCAGCATTCCCCTGATGGATCTCGACGACAACATGGCGGTCAGTGCCACCGATGTATGGGGCCGTTTTGCCGATCCCATCCTCAAGGCGAGCCAGCGCTATGGCGCCGAAATGGTGGTGCTGGGCAAGCTGACCCCGGAAGGGGACAAGTGGAGCATCGACTGGGGACTCTACGGCCCCAAGGCCGCTGGTGAAGTGGCCGAACTGACCCGAGGCAACACCACGGGTACCCAGGCCGAAGTGGCGCAAGGGCTTGCCGAAACCCTGGCGACCTGGCTGGTGAAAAACTATGGCGCCCGTATCTCGGGGCCGGCAACCAGTCAGACCCTGGTAGTGGATGGTCTCTCCGATGTGGACAGCATGATCTCCGTGCAGAAGATGCTGCAGGGGATGGCCAACGTCAGCAAGGTGGAGATCGGCAAGCTGGAAGGCAATCAGGTCACCTTCAACTTCACTCTGCAGGGGGAGCAGAGCGAGTTGGTGCGAGCCCTGCAGCTGGAGAGCCGCTTGCACAAGGTTGACGATAATGGCAGCAATCTGCGTTACCAATGGTCGCAGCCCTGATTTCACAAGGCTTTTGTCTACCGCCCGGCTTGTCCGGGCGGTTCTCTATCTGCCATTGCGATGGTACACTTAGCCACAAATGTCACAGTCAAAGCCCAACGAGTGAAGCAACCGGCCCAACTGTCCCTAGCCGTACAACTACCGGATGATGAAACCTTCGTCAGTTTTTATCCCGGCACCAATGCTCATCTGATCACCGCCCTCAAGAATGCGGCCATCGGTCAGGGGTCGCCTTTCCTCTATTTCTGGGGAGCCAAGGGCTCCGGGCGCTCCCATCTGCTCCATGCTACCTGTGCCGAGGTCAATGCCCGCGATGCAGCGGCGGCCTATCTCTCCCTCGATCAGTTTGAACAGCTCGACCCCAGCATGCTTGATGCCCTCGAAAGCCTGCCGCTGGTCTGCCTCGACAGCATTGAGGCCATCGCCGGCAATGCCGTTTGGGAGCGGGCGCTGTTTGATTTCTACAATCGCTGGCAGGAGAAAGGGGAAGGGACGCTGATCGTCACCGGTTGCAGCGCGCCGCGCAAACTGGGGCTGCAGCTGCCGGATCTCGCCTCGCGCTTGGATTGGGGGGTGAGTTTCCATCTCGAAGAGCTGGATGATGAAGGCAAGCTCAGTGCCCTGCAGCTGCGTGCAGAGCTGCGGGGCTTCAAACTGCCCATCGATGTGGGCCGCTTCCTGCTCAACCGCCTCTCGCGCGACATGCGCACTCTGCTCACCACCCTCAATCAGCTCGACAACGCCTCATTTCGCGCCAAGCGCAAGCTGACCATTCCCTTTGTAAAAGAGATCCTGGAGCTCTGAGCCATTGGGTGTGCTTGAGCCTCAGCGGTGCTGATACAACGGACAAAAGGAAACCCCGGCTTCAAGCCGGGGTTTTGCTATCTCAAGGGGGCTCTGCCTATCAGTGGAACTGATCTTCTTCGGTGGAGCCGGTCAGTGCGGTAACCGAGGATTGGCCACCCTGAATGACGGTGGTCACCTTGTCGAAGTAACCGGTGCCGACCTCCTGCTGGTGTGCCACGAAGGTGTAGCCACGGCTGGCGGCGGCAAATTCCGGCTCTTGCACCATCTCGACGTAGTGCTTCATCCCTTCGCCACGGGCGTACTGGTAGGCCAGTTCGTACATGTGGAACCACATGTTGTGGATACCTGCCAGGGTGATGAACTGGTACTTGTAGCCCATGTCGGAGAGCTCCTGCTGGAAGCGGGCGATGGTGGCATCGTCCAGATTTTTCTTCCAGTTGAAGCTCGGGGAGCAGTTGTAGGCCAGGATGCGATCCGGGAACTTGGCCTTGATCGCTTCGGCAAATTTACGCGCTTCGTCCAGATCCGGCTTGGCGGTTTCACACCACACCATGTCGGCGTAGGGGGCGTAAGCCAGACCGCGAGCGATGGCCTGATCGATACCGGCACGCACCTTGTAGAAACCTTCGGCAGTGCGCTCGCCAGTCAGGAAGTCTGCATCGTACGGGTCGGCGTCGGTGGTCAACAGGTCAGCCGCGTTGGCGTCGGTACGGGCGATCACCAGGGTGGTGGTGCCGCACACATCGGCTGCCAGACGGGCGGCAACCAGTTTCTGCACCGCTTCCTGAGTCGGTACCAGCACTTTGCCGCCCATGTGGCCGCACTTCTTGACGGAAGCCAGCTGATCTTCGAAGTGCACGCCGGCGGCACCCGCTTCAATCATCCCTTTCATCAGTTCGAAGGCGTTCAATACGCCACCGAAACCGGCTTCCGCATCCGCCACGATAGGCAGGAAGTAGTCGATAAAGCCCTCATCCTGCGGCCCAACCTTGTTGGCCCACTGGATCTGGTCGGCACGGGCGAAGGAGTTGTTGATGCGCTCCACCACGGATGGTACCGAGTTGGCCGGGTAGAGGGATTGATCCGGATACATGGTGGAGGACAAGTTGTTGTCCGCCGCCACCTGCCAGCCGGAGAGGTAAATCGCTTCGATCCCCGCCTTGGCCTGCTGGACCGCCTGACCACCGGTCAGGGCGCCGAGACAGTTGACGTAGCCTTTCTTGGCGTCGCCGTGGATCAGACCCCACAGCTTGTCGGCGCCGCGTTGGGCCAGAGTGTGTACCGGCTGCAAGCTGCCGCGCAGGTTTACCACATCTTCGGCGCTGTAGCCGCGCTTGATCCCTTTCCAGCGGGGGTTTTCCGCCCAGTCTTTCTCGATAGCCTGGATCTGTTGCTCACGGGTCAGTGCCATATCAGTTCCCTCTTTCATTGATTTCACGTTTCCATTGACTTGTTATTGGCGAGCCCCGCCCGGGGCCCGGAGTTCAGAGCCGCTCGTAACCGGGCAGCGTCAGAAAATCGATCAGGGTATCGGCGCAGGTGATCTCTTCCATCAGTTCGCTCGCCTCGGCAAAGCGACCCGCCTGCCAGCGCTCGGCACCCACTTCGGCTTTGACCACCTCTTGTTCTTCGGCCAGCATCTGGCGGAACAGATCCTTGGTCACCACCTTGCCGTTGGCGAGGCTCTTGCCGTGGCGGATCCATTGCCAGATGGAGGTGCGGGAGATCTCGGCGGTGGCGGCATCTTCCATCAGACCGTAGATGGGCACGCAGCCGTTGCCGTTGATCCAAGCCTCCAGATATTGCAGGGCAACCCGGATATTGGTGCGCATCCCTGCCTCGGTGCGCTCGCCCTCGCAGGGGGCCAGCAGGTCGGCGGCAGTTATGGGGGCATCCTGCTCGCGCAGCACGCCGATCTGGTTCTTGGCGCCAACCGCAATGGTGGCGTTGAACACCGCCATGGCGGTATCGGCGAGACCGGGGTGGGCGACCCAGGTGCCATCGTGGCCGTTGTTGGCTTCACGCTCCTTGTCGGCTTTGACCTTGGCAAACACCTGCTCGTTGACGGCGGCATCTTTGGCCGGAATAAAGGCGGCCATGCCCCCCATCGCCAGCGCACCGCGCTTATGGCAGGTCTTGATCAGCAGTCGCGAGTAGGCGGAGAGGAACGGCTTGTCCATGGTCACCACCTGGCGATCAGGCAGTACCCGATCCGGGTGGTTCTTTAAGGTCTTGATGTAGCTGAAGATGTAGTCCCAGCGGCCGCAGTTTAGGGCGACGATGTGATCCTTCATCTGATAGAGCAGCTCATCCATCTCGAACACTGCTGGCAGGGTTTCGATCAGCACGGTGGCTTTGATGGTGCCACGGGGCAGACCGAACTTGTCCTCGGTCCAGGCGAATACCTCGCTCCACCAGCGCCCTTCCAGATGGCTCTGCAGCTTGGGTACGTAGAAGTAGGGGCCGGAGCCTTTGGCCAGCAGCGCCTGATAGTTGTGCAGGAAGTAGAGGGCAAAATCGAACAGGCCACCGGGGATCGGCTCGCCATCGAAGGTGACATGTTTTTCTGGCAGGTGCAGCCCGCGAACCCGGCAGATGAGCACCGCCGGATTGGGGTTCAGGGTATAGGCCTTTCCTTCCGGACTGGTGTAGGAGACGGTGCCGTTGACCGCATCGCGCAGGTTGATTTGACCCTCGATCACCTTGTTCCAGGCGGGGGCCAGTGAGTCCTCGAAGTCCGCCATAAACACCTTGACGTTGGCGTTGAGGGCGTTGATCACCATCTTGCGCTCGACCGGGCCGGTGATCTCCACACGGCGGTCTTGCAGGTCGGCGGGAATGCCGCGAATGGTCCAGTCACCTTCACGGATGTGGGCGGTTTCCGGCAGGAAGTCCGGTAACTCGCCGCCATCGATACGGGCCTGACGTGCCACACGTTGTTTCAGCAATTCCCCTCTTTGGGGAGCAAAACGTTCCACCAGTTCGGAGACCAGAGCCACCGCTTCCGGCGTCAGAATTTGCGCGTATTCGGGCAGCATCTCGCCCTGGATGCGAAGGCGGGCGCTACAGTGGGTCTGAGCCGGTGCCGACATAAGGTTCACTCCTTTGAGAATTACATTTTGAACTTACTAACTACGACTAAAGTCGAATCCCTGTTCCTGAAACGTTCCCGCAACAACGGGATAACACGATTGATAAGGTGCGAAATATTGTCGATTACGTCAACAGTTTTTTTTAAACGCTTGTTTGGGGGTGATATTTAAGTTGATGTTTTTAATTGAGTTATTGGATTGGTATAAAAGCTCTACACAGATGGTTATGCTCCTGGTTTTTCTGTCCGGACGATGGCTCATCCGGTCACTCTTCTTGTCATGCGATTCGTAACTTATTACGTAATAAAATTACAAATGCAAAAACAAATCCCGACCTTACTCCAGGCTTTTGAAAAACAGCTGTATGAAGTGCGTTTAAATATTTCAATCAATAGACTGGTGGCGTTGATGCTGGATAGTGAACGTTCGTTTAAAACTGCCATACCTTCGCAGGGCTCTGTTGGCGCTGACGGCTTGCCGCATTGAAAGTGGAGCGCAATAACGTAGGTTTGTATCAGCTGATGGGGATCAACCCGGCGGGGAGTGGTGGTTAAACAGTAGTCAATTACACTGCGTAATCATGTTTTGGTAGTGGTTTGTCGTTTTTTTAAGGTGGTACGTCTTAAGAGGCAGAAAACGGACAAAAGAGGGCAAAGAGAGGAGAAAATCGCCCGCAGGCGGGCTCAGTAGTCATCGTCAGGTTCGGCCAGATCGATGACATCAAGCTGGATGACCAGCTCTTCCTCTTCACCTTGCGGGGTGCAGGAGGTGTCGTGAGGAACAGGGTAGAGCGGAATGAGCGGGGTGAAATCGGTGGTCTGGTTCATGCTTGCTCCCGTATTGAATGCAAGCCGGCCAGTGATCCCTTCACTTGTGCCTCCACCTCCCTGTCTTGATACCGGCGGAAAGTTGCGCATATTAATGATCGCATCAAAAAGATTCAAGCGATTCTGTACATTTTTTGTTCCTGACTCTGATGGCGTTGGTTGCGTCGGGCAGAAAAGGGGGGGAAAGCGGGAGAGGGAAGGCAATTCAGAGCAAAAACGGGAGTAAAAAAATAGCCCAGTCGTTTGACTGGGCTATTTTCGGGGAATGATGGTCGGCGTGAGAGGATTTGAACCTCCGACCCCTGACACCCCATGACAGTGCGCTACCTGGCTGCGCTACACGCCGACAAGGTCAGTCTGAGCTGACGGGGAGGAAGTCTAATGATCTGCACTCATGGGTGCAACTCCTTTTTTATCATAGAGATGCCGACTGCTTCTTTATTGCTCAGCCAAGATGCGGCTTGGGCGGAGGAGGGAGTTTTGGCATAATCGCCGCCCCGCAGCAGCCACTATTTATGCAAGATATTCATAATATCGGCTGAAAGGTGCGGCAGTATGGAATACCAATGCAGAGATTGAACAGACAGAGAGGCATGGCCGTGAAACCAGCAGAGGGGGCCGATGCGCCGGAACAGGCCGCAACGGATGAGAAGTGGATGCGCCACGCCATGGCACTGGCGGGTCGCGCCGAGGGGATCGGCGAGATACCGGTTGGTGCCGTTCTGGTGCTGGGTGACGAGATCGTGGGGGAGGGGTGGAACCGCTCCATCAGCGAGCACGATGCCTGCGCCCATGCCGAGGTGATGGCGATCCGCGCGGCAGGTAGCCAGCTGGAGAACTACCGCCTGCTCGACACCACCCTCTACGTGACGCTGGAGCCCTGCTGCATGTGTGCCGGAGCCCTCATCCATAGCCGGGTCAAGCGGGTGGTCTTTGGCGCACGGGATCTCAAAACGGGTGCAGCGGGGTCGGTGTTCGAGATCTTGCAGGATCCGCGTCACAACCACAGGGTCGAGCTGACCGCTGGCGTACTGGCAGAGGCCTGTTCGACCCAGCTCTCCGATTTCTTCAAGCGGCGCCGCGCTGAGAAAAAGGCGGCCAAACTGGCGCTGCAACAATCGGGTGAGGCTTCCGCCTGAACCTGTCGGCGGCGGGTTAGTGCATCC
>NZ_CAWNWX010000056.1:5731-9195 GCF_963878195.1 Aeromonas sp. HMWF016 | reverse complement strand
CGCTTGCCATTTTTATAACCACTTTAAAAACAATAGATTATTAAGCCTTCACTCCTTATCTCCCCTTGTATTCCGACCCCCTGTTTATCCTGCTTATTTAAGGTGGCGGGTGTAACAAAACTGTCATGCAATCGCCATATAATGCCGCCAAGCCTAGCTTACATTGAGGTTTTGCATGTCATCGGAATCGTTACACCTGGGTATGGCGGGGAGTCGAAAACGCCGCATCAAGGACAAATTGGCCAAGTACGGCGTCACCACGGGTGGGGCGCTGGTGCTGGTGGCGCTCCTGCTTATCTTCTTTTACCTGCTCTATGTGGTGAAGCCCATCTTCAATGGCGCCACGATGGAGCCGACCGCCTCGTTTACCCTGCCGACAAGCGGCAAGACCGCCTGGCTTGGGGTGGAAGAGCAGAACGAGATCGGTTATCGCTTCAGCGACAACGGACAGGTCAACTTCTTCGCCGTGCAGGGCGATGGCAAGATCAAGGTCGGTCAATCCCTCGGTCAAGCTGAGGTGGCCGGTGACGTCACTGCCGTGGCGCCGCCCGCGCCGGGTCAAAAGCTGATTGCCTACGGTTTTGCCGACGGCAAGGCGCAAGTGGTACAGCCCTCCTTCAAGGTCTCCTATCCCAACGATGTGCGCGTCATTGAGCCCAGCCTCCAGTACCCCTTCGGCGAAGAGCCGGTGGTAGTGGATCCCGAGGGCAAGGCGCTCAAGACCATGGTGTTTGAAGCCACCAAGGACAAGATGGCCGCTGCCGCCGTGACCGAAGATGGTCGCGGCGTGATGACGGTGATGAGCGGTGAGGAGAACTTCCTCTCCGGTGAGATCGAGTGGAGTGCCCAGAACTACACCATTCCCTCCCTGCCGCGCCACGTGGATCAGATGCTGCTCACTCCCAACCTGCGTATCCTGTTCGTGCGCGAGGGCAACCGCCTCTCTGTCTACGACATCCAGAACCTGAGCGATATTTCGGTGCGCAACGTGCTGGAGATCAACGCCCCCAACGCCAACGTGACCCGGGTCGAGCTGCTCTCTGGTGCCTCTTCCCTGCTGGTGGGCAATGACAATGGCGTCATCTCCCAGTGGTTTGAAGTGGCAAAGGATGGCAAGCGCCAGTTCACCCAGATCCGTGACTTCAAGGGTGATGGCGCCGTGGCGCAGCTGACCCCGGAGCACTTTCGCAAGGGCTTTATCAGTGCCGACAAGGATGGCACCGTCAGCTTCTTCCACGCTACCGGCGAGACCAAGCTGCTGAGCGAGCATGTCGATGGCGGCGCCTTCTCTGCGCTGGCCATTTCGCCGCGCCACAACCTGCTGCTGACCCAGCAGGGCGATGCGTTCAAGCTGTTTGCGGTGGAGAACGAGCACCCCGAGGTGACCTGGTCTGCCCTGTGGCAACAGGTGTGGTACGAAGGGTATCCGGAGCCCCAGTATGTGTGGCAATCCACCTCCGCCAGCAACGACTTTGAAGCCAAGCTGAGCCTGGTGCCGCTGGTATTCGGTACCTTGAAAGCCTCCTTCTATGCCATGGTGTTTGCGGTGCCGCTCGGCGTTGCGGGCGCCATCTACACCGCCTACTTCATGTCGGCGGGGCTGCGCAAATATGTCAAACCGACCGTCGAGATCATGGCGGCCCTGCCGACCGTTATCCTCGGTTTCCTGGCAGGCCTCTGGCTGGCACCCATCATCGAGGGCTCCCTGCCCGGCGTGGTGTTGCTGCTTATTCTGCTGCCAGCGGGAATGTTGCTGACCGCGCTGGTGTGGAACTACCTGCCGGAGCGCAGCCGCACCTGGCTGCCGGAGGGGTGGCACGCCATCCTGCTGATCCCGGTGCTGCTCTTCATCGGTTGGGGAGCGTTCGCGCTGAGCCCGCTTATCGAGAATGCCTTTATGCACGGTGATTCGCGCATCTGGCTGACCCACGACATGGGCATCAAGTTCGACCAGCGCAACTCGCTGGTAGTTGGCATCGCCATGGGCTTTGCAGTCATTCCGACCATCTTCTCCATCGCCGAAGACGCGGTCTTCTCGGTACCCAAGCACCTGACCCAGGGCTCGCTGGCCCTCGGTGCCACGCCGTGGCAGACCCTGAGCCGGGTGGTGATCCTCACCGCCAGCCCTGGCATCTTCTCGGCGGTGATGATGGGCCTTGGCCGCGCCGTGGGCGAGACCATGATCGTGCTGATGGCCACCGGCAACACCCCCATCATGGACTTCTCTATGTTCCAGGGGCTGCGTACCCTCGCCGCCAACATTGCGGTAGAGATGCCGGAGTCGGAAGTGGGCAGCTCCCACTACCGGGTGCTGTTCCTCGCAGCCTTCGTCCTGTTCGTGTTCACCTTCTTGTTCAACACCCTGGCCGAGTTCATCCGTCAGCGGTTGCGTGAAAAATACAGCTCTCTGTAAGGACCAAGGAATGACAATGGGTAAGTGGTTTAAATCAGGGGCCCCGTGGATCTGGATGACCGGCGGCGCCGTCAGCCTGAGTCTGGTCGCGGTACTGGGGCTGTTGCTGCTCATCGGCTGGCGTGGTCTGGTCTACTTCTGGCCTCACCCCATCTATGAGTGGCAGCTGGAAGATGCGAGCGGCAACAAGAGCGTGCTGATCGGCGAGATCAACGATCGCGAGCTGGTGCCGGTGGAGCGCCTGCGCGCCGCAGGTCTGCCGCTGGCAGGGGAAGAGCGTGAGCTGCTGACCCGCTATCTGGTCAAGACCGGCAACCGCGAGTTTGTCGATCTGGACTTCCGCTGGGTGCTGGAGACCGACATCAAGTCACAGAGTCAGCCGGTCGAGCTCGCCATGATTGAGCGTGCCACCAACGGCAACTTCTACGGCTACATCAACTCGGTCAAAGAGGATGGGCGCGAGATCACCACGGATCTGCACGCCGCTCTGCAGCGGGTGCTGGCGCGGGCCAATGGCCTCTCCGACCAGGCGAACGACCTGCAAAAAGGGGACATCGGCAGCATCAACTATCAGCTGGAGCGGCTGCGCCTCAAAGAGCGCAAGGCCGAGCTTGAGAATAACCTGACCGATCAGCTCAAAGCCCAGCTGGCGAGCGAGCGTCAGGCTCTCAACGATCGCTATCAGGTGCTGGAGAAGGAGCTCTTCTCCCTGCGCAGTCAGGCCGACCGAGACAGCATCACCGTCAAGGATATGCGTGGCGAGCAGGTAACCATGCCGATGTCCAAGGTACTGGATGTGGTGTGGCCCAACGACATGAGCCTGCTGGCCAAGGTAGGTTACTGGTTCCACCAGATCGGCAAGTTTGTCTCCGACGATCCCCGTGAAGCCAACACCGAGGGCGGGGTGTTCCCGGCCATCTTCGGCACCGTCTTCATGGTGTTCCTGATGGCGATCATCGTCACCCCGCTCGGCGTGATTGCAGCGGTCTACCTGCACGAGTATGCGGGCAAGAACAGCCTGACCAAGCTTATCCGCATCGCGGTGATCAAC
>NZ_CAWNWX010000056.1:0-5708 GCF_963878195.1 Aeromonas sp. HMWF016 | reverse complement strand
TTCGGTCTTGGCTTCTTCGTCTATACCCTGGGGGGCAGCATCGACCGCCTCTTCTATCCGGAAGCGCTGCCGAGCCCGACCTTTGGCTCACCCGGCGTTATCTGGTCGGCGCTGACCCTGGCCATCCTGACCCTGCCGGTGGTGATCGTCTCCACCGAAGAGGGGCTGGCGCGGATCCCGAGCACCATCCGTCAGGGCTCGCTGGCGCTGGGAGCTACCCAGGCCGAGACCCTGTGGCGCATCGTGTTGCCGATGGCGAGCCCGGCCATCATGACCGGCCTCATTCTGGCGATTGCCCGTGCGGCCGGTGAAGTGGCGCCGCTGATGCTGGTGGGGGTGGTGAAACTGGCGCCGACCCTGCCGATGGATGGCAACTTCCCGTATCTGCATGTGGAGCGCAAGTTCATGCACCTGGGCTTCCACATCTATGACGTCGGCTTCCAGAGCCCCAACGTCGAGGCGGCGCGCCCTCTGGTCTACGCCACCTCCTTCCTGCTGGTGACGGTGATCGTCGGCCTCAACCTGACGGCTATCGGTATTCGCAACCACCTGCGCGAGAAATTCCGGTCGCTGGAACATTGATAGGCCAGCCACCACAGAGACGGGCAGGGGAGATGGTTTCCTGCCAGCCAAGCGTTCCGGCCGCGGGCGATGAGATTGCCCGCCGCCACCGACAGATTTTGAGGTAACAGATGATCAACGTAACGACCGCAGCGACCCAGCATACCGCGACCGACCTGCTCAACCTGAGCCCGGAGCAGACCGCGCTGGAGGTGAAGGATCTCAACCTGTACTACGGCAGCAAACAGGCGCTGTTCAACGTCAACATGAAGATCCCCAAAGGTCAGGTAACCGCCTTTATCGGCCCCTCCGGCTGCGGTAAATCGACCCTGCTGCGCTGCATCAACCGGATGAACGATCTGGTGGAAATTTGCCGCATCGACGGCGAGATCCAGCTGCACGGTCAAAACATCTATGACAAGAGCGTCGATGTCTCCGCCCTGCGCCGCCGGGTGGGCATGGTGTTCCAGCGCCCCAACCCCTTCCCCAAGTCCATCTACGAGAACGTGGTCTATGGCCTGCGTCTGCAGGGGATCAACGATCGCCGCACCCTGGACGATGCCGCCGAGCGCTCTTTGCGCGGCGCGGCCCTGTGGGATGAGGTGAAGGATCGTCTGCACGACAACGCCTTCGGTCTTTCCGGTGGTCAGCAGCAGCGTCTGGTGATTGCCCGCGCTATCGCCATCGAGCCGGAAGTGCTGCTGCTCGATGAACCGACCTCGGCGCTCGACCCGATTTCGACCCTCACCATCGAGGAGCTGATCAACGAGCTCAAGAGCCAGTTCACCGTGGTGATCGTGACCCACAACATGCAGCAGGCGGCGCGGGTATCGGATCAGACCGCCTTCATGTACATGGGCGAGCTTATCGAGTACTCGGATACCAACACCATCTTCACCACCCCGGCCAAGAAGAAGACCGAAGACTACATCACCGGTCGCTATGGTTAAGGAGAGGAGAGGATGAACTACCACAAAGAGATTGGCAGTCAATTCAACGGCTAAGGCATAATCGGAGCATCAAGGATTATTTGTATGGACAATATGAACCTCAATAAACATATCTCCGGTCAGTTCAATGCCGAGCTCGAGAGTGTGCGCAACCAGGTGCTGGTGATGGGTGGCATGGTGGAGCAGCAGCTCACCGACGCCATCGCGGCGATCCACGATCAGGATCTGGAAGCGGCGCGCAAAATCGTGGCCAACGACCACAAGGTCAACGCTATGGAAGTGGCGATCGACGAGGAGTGCACCCGCATCATCGCCAAGCGCCAGCCGACCGCCTCCGACCTGCGACTGGTGATGGCCATCATCAAGACCATCACCGATCTGGAGCGCATCGGCGATGTGGCCGACAAGATCGCCCGCATGCTGACCGACAACGCCAACAAGCCGCAGCCGCCGCTGGTGTCGTTGGAGAACATGGGCCGTCGTACCATCAAGATGCTGCACGATGTGCTCGATGCCTTTGCCCGGATGGATCTGGACGCGGCGCTGGCGGTCTACAAGGAAGATGACAAGGTGGATCGGGAGTACGAGTCCATCATCCGCGAGCTGATGACCTACATGATGGAAGATCCCCGCACCATACCGCAGGTACTCAACGTCCTGTGGGCGGCGCGGGCCATCGAGCGGGTCGGCGATCGCTGCCAGCACATCTGCGAGTACATCGTCTACTACGTCAAGGGCAAGGATGTGCGCCACACCAAGGCGGACGATCTGGGCACCTTGCTGGGCAAGGGCTAAACAGAAAGTGAATAAAAAGGCGCGTCAGGCGCCTTTTTTGTTGCATAACTGGTCGGAGTAAGATAAAGCCCCCAACTGGCTGTTTTCTGATAGAATACTCCCCCTGTGTGAGTCCCGGATGGACTCATGGTCCGGTCTCCCGGGCCCAGTTTGCCGTCTTGTGCTAAGGCGGGCGTAGCAATTAGGTTAATCATGAGTTTTGCCGATAGTTTGTTCTTTCTGATGCTGCTGGTTGGCGGCAGTGTGTTCTTCTCCCTCTCCGAGATCTCCCTCGCGGCCTCCCGCAAAATCAAATTGCAGGTGATGGCTGACGAAGGCAATCGTCAGGCCGAAAAGGTGCTGGCACTGCAGGCCCAGCCGGGCAATTTCTTTACCGTGGTACAGATTGGCCTCAATACCGTCGCCATTCTGGGCGGTATCTTGGGTGAGTCTGCCCTCAACCCCGCCATCAAGGGGATTGTCTCCGAGTTCTATCAGGGCCCTTGGCTTGGCGAGATCAGCTCCGGAGCGTCCTTCGTGTTCGTCACCGGTATGTTTATCCTGATCGCCGACCTGATGCCCAAGCGCCTCGCCATGATCATGCCCGAGCAGATCGCCGTGGTGGTGGTGCGTCCCATGCTCTTCTTTGTCACCGTGCTGATGCCGCTGGTGTGGATCTTCAACGGACTGGCCAACGCCCTGTTCCGCCTGATGCGGGTCTCCACCGTGCGCAACGACGAGATCACCTCGGACGATATCTATGCAGTGATGGATGCCGGTGCCGAAGCGGGGGTTATCCAGCGCGAGGAGCACCAGCTCATCGAGAACGTGTTCGAGCTGCAGTCCCTTGGCGTCACCTCCGCCATGACGGCCCGCGAGAGCCTCATCTACTTCACCCTGCAAGAGAGTGAAGAGAGCATCAAGGCCAAGATCGCCGAGCACCCGCACAACAAGTTTCTGGTCTGTGACCACAACCTCGACAGCATCAAGGGCTTTGTCGATGCCAAAGAGCTGCTGATCCGCGTCATCAGCGGTCAGAGCATTGATCTCATCGGCGGCAATCTGGTGCAGAACGTCATCATCATTCCCGATACCCTCAACCTCTATGAGGCGATGGAGTACTTCAAGAACCACAGAGGCGACTTTGCCGTGGTGATGAACGAGTACGCGCTGGTGGTGGGTATCGTCACCATGAACGACCTGATGAGTACCGTCATGGGCGAGTGGGCCACCCACGTGGTGGAAGAGCAGATTGTGCAGCGGGACGAGAGCTCCTGGCTGGTGGACGGGGTGACCCCCATCTCCGACGTGATGCGTGCCTTCGATATCGAAGAGTTCCCGGACGATCAGAACTACGAGACCATCGCCGGTTTCATCATGTACATGCTGCGCAAGATCCCCAAACGGACCGATTCGGTCAAATATGCAGGTTACAAGTTCGAAGTGGTGGATATCGATAGCTACAAGATCGATCAGCTGCTGGTTACCCGGATTGAACCCGCCGTCGTTACCGACAAGCTTGCTCAGGATGCGTAAAAGGAGCTTTCAGGAGTCATGAAAATGCAGTCTCATTCCCGTGCGATCGCCTGTGTGGCGCTCGCTCTGGCACTCGGCGCTTGCAGCCAGAGTGCACCGCGCAAGGCAACCGTGATTGCCAAACCGGTGGCGCCAAAGCCTGCCGTGGTTGTGCCGCAGCCGGATCCCGATGCGGTGGTGCAGAGCGCCGTGGCTGAGCCCAGCCCGGTGTTTGACGAGGAGTACCACGGGCCGGAGCAGGGATCGCTGGAGTCGGTGACCGCTCTCTTTGCCCGTGGCTACATCGAGTCGGCCATGCGTGAAACCATGCTGGCGGCGGTGAAGAATGACTACCCGCTGCTCGGTATGCGAGATGTGCGGCTGACCGATCCGGTCTACAAGTTCCTCACCTCTGCCCATGCCACCACCACGGCGCACGACTACCTCTATGCCGGTGTGCAGCGTCGCCTGGGCCGCCCGCTCAGCCCTGCCCAGTGGGAGCAGATCTGGCGTCGCTTGCCGCAGGATGGTCGGGTTTCCGACTGGGTAAAACAGATCAAGCGGGTACTGGCTGGACATTAAGCGGCCAGCTCACCATATCGCCACAAAAGGCCACCTTCGGGTGGCCTTTTGCATTTCTGCGTTTGTCTCGCCGTACGCATTCTGATTTCTGCTGATACGGATTGCCGTCAGTGGCACTTTGTTTTATCTTGTTTTGGCCATCTAGACATCCGAATGTTTTTATGGCTAAGGTGTCAGGTGCTTCACCCGGATGAAGCCGGACGATCTGCTGCGATTCTGCGCGAAACCGCAGATCAGCAAGACACATACGCAAATAACAAAGAGACACGACAGATGGAAACCAGGGAATTGTGGGTGCTGGATGGGGGCATGGGGCGCGAGTTGGCACGGCGGGGGGCTCCGTTTCGTCAGCCGGAGTGGTCGGCGCTGGCCTTGATGGAGGCGCCAGAGACGGTGCGCGAAGTGCATCAGGCCTATGTGGCGAGCGGTGCCCGGGTCATCACCACCAACAGCTATGCGCTGGTGCCATTTCATATTGGCGATGAGCGTTTCTTTGCCGAAGGGGAGGGGCTGGCGGGGCTGGCTGGTCAACTGGCCCGCGAAGTGGCTGACGAGCAGAAGGGCGCCGTGCAGGTGGCGGGTTCTCTGCCGCCGCTGTTTGGCTCTTACCGTGCCGATCTGTTCAAGGCGGACAAGGTGAGCGAGCTGGCGACCCCGCTTATCCGGGCGCTATCCCCTCATGTGGATATCTGGCTGGCCGAGACCATGAGCCTCATCGCCGAGCCACTGGCCCTGAATGCGCTGCTGCCTGAAGATGGCAAGCCGTTCTGGGTCTCTTTCACCCTGGAAGATGAGACGCCGGGCTGCGAGCCGACCCTGCGCTCTGGCGAGCGAGTGGCCGATGCGGTGACTGCGCTGGTGGCGGTCGGGGCTGATGCCATCCTGTTCAACTGCTGTCAGCCCGAAGTAATCGAAGGGGCGCTCAAGGTGGCCAGCGCCGAGTTGCAGGCGCTGGGTCGCGCTGACATTCGCCTCGGTGCCTATGCCAACGCCTTCCCGCCGCAACCCAAAGAGGCCACCGCCAACGATGGGCTGGACGAGATCCGCACCGATCTGGGGCCGCTGGATTACCTTGGCTGGGCCGAGCGCTGGCGGGTGGCCGGGGCGAATCTGATCGGCGGTTGCTGCGGTATCGGCCCCGAGCATATTCAGGCGCTGAGCAGCCGGTTGCGCTAAGGGGTCCCCATGAAAGAGAACAAGATTGGACTCTGGTCTCTCACCGCGCTGGTGTTCAGCTCAATGGTGGGGGCGGGGATCTTCAGCCTGCCCCAGAACATGGCCGAGGTGGCCGGGGCACGCGCTGTGCAGATCGGCTGGGGCGTGACG
>NZ_CAWNWX010000055.1:0-9084 GCF_963878195.1 Aeromonas sp. HMWF016 | reverse complement strand
GGCCGAACAGCAGCGCCAGCAGGGAGGGGATGGCGGTGGCATTTTTCGCCTCATCGCCGTAGAGGCCGTACTTGAGCACCACCAGCGAGTGGATCCAGTAGATGAGCCCCGCCAGCAGCACCCCGCCAAGCAGGGCGATGGGGTAGTCCCGCTCCGGCCGCTTGAACTCCTCCCCCATATGGGCGAAGGCCTCGAGCCCGACGAAACACCAGAACATCACCGCCAGCGCGGTGGCCATGGCAGGCCACTCGTCAGCGCTCGGCAGCGGCCGGACCGCGTCACGCCAGCTCACCTCCCCCTTGAACCAGATAAGCAGGGTGAGCCCCAGAATGGCCAGCGCAATCAGCAGTTGCAGGTTGCCGGAGGAGCGCGCCCCGCGCAGCCCCAGCAGAAAGACCCCGAGCAGGGTGAGCAGCTGGATGGCCCAGAGGGTCCACTCCCCCATCTCGAACAGTGCGTGCCAGAAACCGGCGGCAATCATCAGGGCGGCGGGCAACCCCACCGGCAGCACCGCCAGAAAGAGGAAAGCAGAGAAGCGCTCGGCGCCGTTGCCAAAAGCAAGGCCAATCAGGTGTGGCGCACCACCCGCATGAGGATAGCGACGACCGAGGCGGGCGAAGGTAAAGGCGATGGGCAGCACCAGCGCAATCAGCAGCAGCCAGGCCCAGAGCGAGGCCCCGCCCGCCAGCGAGGCAGCGGTCGCCGGCACCACGAAGATCCCGGTGCCGAGCAGCGAGGTGGCGAGCAGCCCCATCCCCTGCCAGAGCCCGAGATCCTTTTTCAACCCAGACATATCCTTTTGTCCTGACTAAAAAAACATCCCGCCATGTTAGGCCTGCCCCGCCCCTTTGTTAAGTACGATGGTTAAGCGCGGTGGCGAGAATATGCAGCCTTTTATTCAGGCTCGGGCTCAGCTTGCAGGGATTCGGCCAGAAAATCGCCCAACAGGGTGATCTTGAGTACCTGCCGCCGCGCCGCCGGGTAGATAAAGTAGAGGGTCTTGGCCGGACTCTGATAATGGCCAAGCAGCGGCAGCAGACGTCCCGCAGCGATATGGTCACGCACCTGTCCGGCGGGCTGCAAGGTGATGCCGGCGCCAGCCAGTGCCGCTGTCAACAAGGCTGGCCAGTGGTTGATGCGCAGGCGCGAGGCGACCCGCACCTCCTCGCTCTGGCCATCCTCCCCGACAAACTGCCAGCGCTCGTGCTCCCCCCAGTTGCCGTGCAGACACTGATGGCGAGCGAGATCGGCCGGATGACGGGGCACGCCGTGGCGATTGAGGTAATCGGGCGCCGCGCAGAGGCGGTAGTGCTGGGTCAGCAGCGGGCGGGCAATGAGCGCCTCATCCTGCGGGCGCAGGGTACGGATGGCGGCATCGAATCCCTCCTCCACCAGATCGACCCAACGCGGGGTAAGCTGCAGATCCACCTCCAGCTTGGGGTAGCGGTCGAGAAATGCGGGCAACAGCGGCACCAGCCGGTGGTGGCCAAAACTGAGGGGGGCGGCGATGCGCAGCCGTCCGGCCGGCTCGGCCAGCAGGGTCTGGGTGAGCGACTCGGTCAGCGCCAGCTCCTCCAGTACCCGCTGGCAGCGAGCCAGAAAGAGCTGGCCCAGCTCGGTCAGGGTCTGCTGGCGGGTGGTCTTGTGAAACAGCTTGCCCCCCAGCCACTGCTCCAGCCCCAGCACATGCTTGCCCACCATCTGGGCGCTGATCCCCTCTTCGCTCGCCACCGCGCTGTAGGAGCCGAGATCCACCACCCGGGTGAAGATACGCATGCTGGTCAATCGGTCCACAACCCCTCCTTTTTGCCCGTTTCAAGGCCATTTGGCCCGCGGCAAGGGCTCAGATTCACAACCAAAAGTTTAGTAAGAAATGATTTTTAGCCAATTTATCTCACTTTTGGTTACCAATATAGTGGCCAGCAACGTCACAAAACAGGACATATCCCCATGAAAAGCACCTATCTGGCCGCCCTGCTGGTCGGTCTGCTGGCCACAGGTGTCAGCCAGGCTGCCGAGAGCAGCTTTATCAACACCCAGCAGAACGCCCCCGTCACCCTGACCGCAACTCAAGCCCAGCCCGATATCTTCCGGGTCAGCCTGCTTGGCACCGGCACCCCGGTGCCCCAGATCAGCCGCGGCGGCTACAGCACTCTGGTCGAGGCGGGCAACCAGAAGCTGGTGTTCGATTTTGGCCGCAACTCCGCCACCCGCCTGTGGCAGCTGCATATCCCCATCGGTCGGGTCAACGCCTTCTTCCTCACCCACTTCCACTCGGATCACACCAACGGGCTGGCGGATCTCTGGCTGACCGGCTGGCTGCAACCGGCCTATGGCCAGCGCCACGCGCCGATGGAACTTTACGGGCCCAAAGGCACCAATGCCCTCGCGAGCGGCCTGCAGCAGGCCTACGCCACCGATATCGCTACCCGGGTCAAGGATGAGGGGACGCCGCTGGACGGGGTGAAGATCAACAGCCACGAGGTGACTGCCGGGGTGGTCTACGACCGGGATGGGGTCAAGGTGACCGCCTTTGACAACGACCACGGGGTCAACATCAAGCCGTCGTTTGGCTATCGCATCGACTACCACGGCCACAGCGTGGTGCTCTCCGGCGATACCCGCTACAGCCCGCAGGTGGTGAAAGAGGCCAAGGGAGCCGATCTGCTGGTGCACTGCGTCTCCATGACCTCTGCCGAGCAGATGAAGGCCAACCCGGGCTACAAGGCGATCGCCGGTCACCTCGCCTCCCCCGAGCAGGCCGCCCGCGTTCTCAACGAAGCCAGACCGGCCCTGACCGTGTTCAGCCATATCGGGCTCAACGGCAAGATCTCGGTCAAAGATCTGGCGCAGGATCTGCGCGCCCGCTACACAGGGCCGTTCGTCATCGGCAACGACCTGATGCAGATTGACCTGCCCACCACGCCCTCCGGCAAGGGCTACGCCCTCTGGCAGGCGGAGAATATCGACAACAAGTAAGTGACACGGATGGCGGCCAGCCATGGTCGGCATCCGCAATCGGCACCGCAGGGCTATCTTTAAGAGGTGTTTGACCACAAGGAGTTATCTCATGAGTCTGAAATGGAAGCACCTCGCCCTGGCCACCCTCCCCCTGCTCGGCATGTCGGCCGCTCAGGCGGCGCAGTTGACCAGCCTTGAATGGCCCCCCTACACCAGTGCCAGCCTGCCTGAACAGGGCAAGACCAGTCAGGTGGTGACCGCGGCCTTTGCCCTGGCCGGCGATCCGCTGACCATCAAGTTCTACCCCTGGCAACGGGCGGTGGACGAGGCGACCAACAACCCCGAGGTGCTGGGCTATTTCCCCGAGTACCTCGATCCCAAGAGCAGCTGCCTCTTCTCCGATCCCATCGGTCACGGCCCTCTCGGCTTTGCCCAGCGGGCCGATCAGCCGGTGAGCTGGCAGAGTCTGGACGACCTGAAGGGCAAGAAGATCGGGGTCGTCACCGGTTACGTCAACACCACCGAGTTTGACCAGAAGGTGGCCAGCAAGGCGCTCTCGGCCGATGCCACATCCTCGGACAGCCAGAACCTGCTCAAGCTCGGCAACGGTCGGCTCGATCTGGCGGTCATCGACCAGAACGTGATGACCTATCTGCTGGAGAGCGATCCCCACCTCAAGGGGGTCGCTGCCAACCTCGCTTTCAACAGCAAGATCCTCGAGGACAAATCGCTCCACGTCTGCTTTACCAACTCCGCCAAGGGCAAGGAGGCGCGGGACAAATTCAACAAGGCGCTGGCCAGCGACGAGGTGAAGAAGCTGATGAAGTAGCGCTGCTGCATCCGCTCGCAGCCCCCAAACAGCCATAAAAAAAGCCGCCTCTTGCGAGGCGGCTTTTTCATTCAACAGATTGACCGGCGTTATCAGGCAATCAGCTTGTAGATGATACCGGACATGGCGATCAGGCCGATGATGGTCACGAAGCCGTTGCTGATGTTGCCAGCGTATTTGCGCATGGCAGGAACCTTGGCGATGGCGTACATCGGCATCAGGAACAGCAGCATTGCGATGATGGGGCCGCCCAGATCTTCGATCATGCCGAGGATGCTCGGGTTGATGGTAGCGATGGCCCAGGTGGTCAGGATCATGAAGATCGCGGTCACTTTGTTCAGCTGCTTGACGTCAACGTTCTTGCCCTTCTCACGCAGGGACTTGGCCATCAGACCGTTCATGCCCTCTTGCGCACCCAGGTAGTGACCCAGGAAGGATTTGCTGATGGCAACCATGGCGATCAGCGGAGCCACAGTGGCGATAACCGGGTTGTCGAAGTGGTTGGCCAAATAGGACAGGATGGAGATGTTCTGTTCTTTGGCAGCAGCCAGGTCAGCCGGGGAGAGGCTCAGAACGCAGCTGAATACGAAGAACATAACGGTCATCACCATCATGACGTGGGCGCCCAGCAGGATGTTGCTGCACTTCTTCTCGGCACCTTCACCGTAACGACCTTTGTTGTCCACCGCGAAGGAGGAGATGATCGGGGAGTGGTTGAAGGAGAACACCATTACCGGGATAGCCAGCCACAGGGTCTTGATGAAGTCGGCGTTGAAGGCATCACCCAGCGCCGGAGCTTCAGTGATGATGGCACCGTTCCAGTGCGGGATCAGGTAGAGCGCCAGGCCCATCAGGGTGATCACGAACGGGAATACCAGCACGCTCATCGCTTTGACGATAACCTGGCCGCCGAGGCGAACGATCGCCATCAGACCGAGGATCAGCGCCAGAGACAGGATGGCACGGGGAGGTGCAGTCATGCCCAGCTGGTGAACCATCAGGCTCTCGACGGTGTTGGTGATGGCTACTGAATACATCAGCAGGATCGGGTAGATGGCAAAGAAGTAGAGCAGGGTGATGAACTTGCCTGCGGTCTTGCCGAAGTGCTCTTCTACTACTTCGGTGATGTCGCCATCACGGGTAGAACCGGACAGCACGAAGCGGGTCAGGCCACGGTGGGCAAAGAAGGTCAGCGGCAGGGCCAGGATCAGCATGGCAACCAGCGGCCACAGGCCACCTACACCGGCGTTGATCGGCAGGAAGAGCACACCGGCACCGATTGCGGTACCGTACAGGCCCAGCATCCAGACCACATCGGCCTTGTTGATGCCACGAGCGGCGTTGCTGGCTACACGACCATCAGCTGCAATATTCATGTCAGACATAAGTTGTTCCTGTCATCTAGGAAAAATGGGATTCTTGTTCATTCGGGCCTTGGCCCGGTTCCATCTCCCTGGAACGCCTGCTCTTCTTCCCTGTAGCTCTCACGCCCCGGCAATCTGGTCATCACTCCATGTAACAACAAGAATGCAACAAACAACGGCATGAGTTTTTGACTCTGAGGGGGGACACCTGCTCGCCTTAACAACTCGACAACATGCGTCTCTCTCGATGGGGTGACTTTAATTAAATGACCTTATTAATCACAGCGTTTTTTTGAATTAATCAACCAAAGTTTGATTCGAGTCGCCTTTCGGACGACTAAGATCACACTCAAAGCGCCTTGTTGTGAGTTTTTTTTAACATTTAAAATTAGTTTCACTGGATTCAATGAATTTTGATAGTTTACATTTTTAAAACAAGCAGCCATTTTCGGGTGGATTGTATGCAGCATCCCCTTGGCGTACCCTTGTGACTCACGCCTTTTTGTTGACTCAAGATGACCATCACCCGTACCGATCTCGCCGAACTGGCGGTGTTTGCCGCCGTCGCCCGCCACCGCAGTTTCAGCAAGGCCGCCCTCGAACTCGGCGTCTCCGCCTCTGCCATCAGCCATAGCCTGAAGGGGATGGAGGAGCGACTGGGGGTGCGGCTGCTCAACCGCAGTACCCGGGCTGTGGTGCCGACCGAAGCGGGCCAACGGCTGCTTAAGCAGCTGCTCCCCACCCTCAATACCCTGGAAGAGGCGCTCGCCGAGCTGGCCCGCAACAGCGATGAACCGGTGGGACGGCTCAAGCTCTGCGCCCCGCGCAACGCCATCGACAGCCTGCTGGCGCCGGTGCTCATCGACTATCTGGCCCGTTATCCGCGGATGCAGGTGGAAGTAGTGGAGCAGGAGCTGATGCCGCGCATGATCGAGGATGGCTTCGATGCAGCCCTCTTTTACGGGGATCTGCTGCCCAAGGAGATGATCGCCATTCCGCTCGGCCCGCCCCAGCGCTATCTGGTGGTGGGGTCTCCCGCCTATCTGGCGCAAAACGGCACGCCGGAGCACCCGAGCGAGCTGAGCCGCCACGCCTGCATCGGCTATCGCCTCACCCCGCACCACCACTACCGCTGGGCCTTTGCCGCCGATGGCAACCTGCTGGAGATAGAGGTAACCGGGCCACTCACCACCAGCACGCCGGCCCTCTATCTGGGGGCTGCCGAAGCTGGGTTGGGGCTGGCCTACTGCCTTGAGGAGGAGGTGAGCCAGAAAGTGGCAGAGGGGAAACTCATCACTGTGCTGGAGCCCTGGAGCCCCACCTTTGCCGGCTTCTATCTCTTCTATCCGAGCCGCCATCAGCTTGGCAGCGGGCTGCGCATCCTGATCGACATGCTCAAGGCGCACTATCAAAACAGCGGATTACTGAGAAATACTCAGCAATTCATCAAGTAGAAACCGGATTATCACCAAAAAAGTATTAATCTAGACTAACTGTTCGATAACCGAGCACATCGAGAGAACAGATATGTCTGCCTACTTCACATTACGGCAACGGGCCATGACCCGTCGCTTCTGGGCCTATGCCCTCCCTTCGATCCTTGCCATGCTGGTGTCCGGTGCCTACTACCTGGTCGATGGCATCTTCGTCGGCCACTATGTGGGGGCGGCCGGTCTTGCCGGCATCAATCTGGTCTACCCGGTCATCATGGTGCTGCTCGGTCTGGCCGCCATGATCAGCATGGGTGCCGCCACCGGCATCTCCTACCAGCAGGGAGCCCGCAACTTCGCACTGGCGCGCAAGACGCTGGTCAATGCCCTCTGGCTGCTGCTGGTGCTCGGTATTACCGCCCCCATCCTGCTCTATTACCTCCACACCGATATTCTGCTGGGGCTCGGCATCGAGCAGGGTACCGAGACCTGGAAGCAGGCGAGTGACTATCTGCTCTGGATTGGCGGCGGTACCCTGCTGCTGGCAAGCAACCTGGCGGTGCCCTATCTGCTGCGCAACGACGGTCGCCCGAAACTGGCCATGGTGCTGGTGAGCAGCGGCGCCGTGCTCAACATCCTGCTCAACTACGTGATGGTGGCCAGACTGGGGCTGGGACTGATCGGTACCGCCCAGGCGACCCTGATGGCGGAAGGGGCGGTGAGCCTGATCGGCCTTGGCTACTTCTTTACCCCCTGGGCCCGACTGCGCCTCGGCTGGCGCGACATGGTGCCGAACCTGCCCACGGTGCCGAACCTGCTCTTTACCGGTCTGCCGAGCCTGATTGCCCAGTTCAACCTCGGCCTGCTGCTGATGCTGCACAACAGCCAGCTGATGGTGTATGGCAATGTGAAGGATCTCGCCGGCTTTACCGTGGCCGGTTACACCGAGGCGGTCTTTATCGTCATCCTGCAGGGGCTGGCCTTCGGCATTCAGCCACTCATCAGCAAGGCGGCCGGGGCCAAGCGCAATCGCGACCTCAAGTATCTGATGGAGATGGGGCTCAAGTTCACCTTCATCTACGGCATGCTGGTCTGGATCACCATCCAACTGCTGCCCCAGCAGGTGGCCATGCTCTATACCGGCGATGACGACCCCGAGCTGCTGGCCGCCGCCGTCAGCAGTCTGCTGCTCAATCTGGGCGCCATTCCGCTGGAGGGGATCATCATGTTCGGCATCGTGCTGCTGCAATCCATGGCCCGTACCCGTCAGGCGCTGGTCATCTCGATGGCCAAAACCTTGCTGCTGCTGCCGCTCATCTTCCTGCTGCCGCTGCTGTGGGGTCGTGATGGGGTGCTGATGGCCCAGCCGGCCACCGTGCTGCTACTCACCCTGCCGCTCTGCTGGCTGCTGTGGCGTGAATGGCTGCGCCTCAAGCGCGCCTGCGCCCCCACAGCCAAGCGCCGCGCCAAGCCGATCAGGGCCGATGGCGCCATTCAGCTGGCTCGCTAAATTCTGCCCAAACCCAGTCTGAAATCGGCATAAAAAAACCGGCATCCCTGATGCCGGTTTTTTTCATCTCTCACTGCCCGAGCAAACTCAAGCCATCACTTCTGGCCTGAGCTGGGCCATCAGCCCCGGGTTGTCGGAGTAATCCACCGGGATGGCCACCACGGCCGGCCCCTCCACCGCCAGCGCGGCACGCAGGGTGGCGCGCAGCTCGTCGGCCGAGCGCACCGCAAAACCGGCCGCCCCGAACGATTCGGCGTAGCGCTTGAAGTCGATGGCACCGAACGACACGCCCGAGGTGCGGCAATACTTCTGCTGCTCCTGCATCGCCACCATGTTGTAGCCGTTATCGACCCAGATGATGTGCACGATATTGCTCTTGAGCCGCACCGCCGTCTCCAGCTCCATGCTCGACTGCATAAAGCTGCCATCCCCCGATACCGAGATCACCTTCTCCCCCGGCCGCACCAGCGCAGCGCCGATGGCCCACGGCAGGGCGACCCCCATGGTCTGCTGACCGTTGGAGATGAGCACCTGACGGGCGCGGAAGCTGTAGAGGTAGCGGGCGATCCAGATATGAAAGCTGCCCATGTCGACGCAGAGGGTCATGTCATCGCGCACCAGATCCTGCAGCTCACGCACGATCCGCAGCGGGTGCACCGGCGTGCCGTGCAGATCGTCGGCCCGCATCGCCAGCCGCAGCCGCTGCTGGCGCACCCCTTGCAGCAGACGATCCACCTCGGGGATGCGCAGCTTGGGCGACCCCATGCGACGGGTCAGTTGCAGCAGGTTGGCGCGGATCGATCCCAGCAGCTCCGCCGCCGGGCAGTAGCAGCTGTCGATATCGGCGGGCAGCACATCGATATGGAGGATGCGGCGCACCCGGTCGCCATTCCACAACACGGGGTCGTACTCGATGGGGCTGTAGCCGATGGCGATCACCAGATCGGCCCCCGCCAGCAGCTGATCCCCCGGCTGGTTGTTGAACAGCCC
>NZ_CAWNWX010000054.1:0-15581 GCF_963878195.1 Aeromonas sp. HMWF016 | reverse complement strand
CCACAGCACTTCCCCGCCCTTGCAGAAGTAGCGCTTCTCCTGGGTGAAGCTGCTGCGCTCGCCACGATAGATCTGCTCATAGTATTCGGCACTGCGCATCCAGTCTTCGGGATGATTGATGTCGGAGATGGTGCGATGGAGCAACTCGTCGAGCGGGTATCCCAGCATCTTCTCGATGGCCGGATTGGCCCAGAGGATTCGCCCGGCAAGGTCCAGCTTGCCGATCCCGACCGGCGCATGGGAGAGCATGCTCTGCAGCATATGGGGCGAATCTGGCAGTGGCTGCTGCGCGCGCTGCAGCAGGAGGGCCAGCTCGCGGCCGGCCAGCGGCCCTAGCAGCTTGAGCAACCCCATCACCTTACCCATGTTGGCCTGCGGCTGGCGATAGAGCAGGCTGCAGATGCCGATGGGCTCGCCATCGGCGTTCTTGAGCACAATGCCGGCATAGGCCTGCGGCTGCCACTCCTGCGCGAGGGGCACATGGGGGAAGAGCTGGAGCAGACGGTCGCTGAACCAGGCTTCTCCCTCATGCCAGGTGATGGCATCGGGCGAGCCGGTTAGCGGCAGTTGCAGGGATTCGGGTTCAAGACAGGAGGGATAAGCGGCCTGCGCCCTGAATTGGGCAGCGTTTGGTTCCCATGCTGTGATCAGGACGACATCAGCCATCACAACCGCGGCGATTTCACTCACAAAGGTATCGAAATATCCCTGACCACTCGAATGAGCCAGACTGGAGATGATTTGATAGACGGAATCGAGTGCTCGCCTCATGGCAAGGGGCTTTCTCTCCTTGAAGATGTAGAACACGACTCTACTTAAGAGGCGCGGGCAGTGCAAACATGCATTCAGCAAGATATTAAAAAGGCATGAGAAAAGGGACCAAAAGGTCCCTTTTTATGGCAAAAATCACGCCTTGATCCCACTATGCCGCAAAAGCGTATCTGCTTGAAGCTCACCGCTACGGCGGGGATGAAAGGTTATGCAGCAATCCCGCTATGGCGCAGCAGCGCATCGACCTTTGGCTCCCGACCGCGGAAGGCACGGAACAGCTCCATCGGCTCCTTCGAGCCCCCTTTCTCCAGAATGTTCTGCAGGAAGGATTGGCCGGTCGCCGGGTTGAAGATCCCCTCCTCCTCGAAACGGGAGAAGGCATCGGCAGAGAGCACTTCCGCCCATTTGTAGCTGTAGTAGCCCGCCGCATAACCGCCCGCGAAGATATGGGAGAAGCTGTGCTGGAAGCGGTTGAACGCCGGCGGCGTCATCACCGCCACCTGGCTGCGCACCTCATCCAGCAGCGCCGGGATCTGATCCTGTTTGGCCGGGTCAAACTCCTGATGCAGACGGAAGTCGAACAGAGCGAACTCCAGCTGACGCAGCATCTGCATGGCGGCCTGGAAGTTGCGGGCGGTCAGCATCTTCTCCAGCAGATCGGCAGGCAACGGCTCGCCGGTCTCGTAGTGGCCGGAGATAAAGGCCAGCGCCTCGGACTCCCAGCACCAGTTCTCGAGGAACTGGCTCGGCAACTCGACCGCATCCCAGGCCACGCCGTTGATGCCGGCCACGCCAGCCACGTCGATGCGGGTCAGCATGTGGTGAATGCCGTGACCGAATTCGTGGAACAGAGTAACCACTTCGTCATGGGTAAAGAGCGCAGGCTTGCCATCCACCGGGCCGTTGAAGTTGCAGGTCAGGTAGGCGACCGGCTTTTGCAGCGACCCATCCTGACGGTAGCGACGACCCAGGCAGACATCCATCCAGGCTCCGCCCCGCTTGTGCTCGCGGGCGTAGAGATCGAGATAGAAGCTACCACGCAGTTCGTCCTCGCTATCGAAGATGTCGTAGAAGCGCACATCCGGATGCCAGGTGTCGATGCCGAGGCGCTCGCGCACTTTCATGCCGAACACCCGCTTGACCACTTCGAACAACCCCTTCACCACCTTGTTGGCGGGGAAGTAGGGGCGCAGCTGCTCGTCGGAGATGGAGAATTTGTGCTGCTTGAGCTTCTCGGCGTAGTAGGCGAGATCCCAGGCTGCCAGCTCGCTCTGGCCGTGTTGTTCGGCGGCAAAGGCGCGGATCTCTTCCAGCTCTGCTTTGCCTTGCGGCAGGGATTTGGCCGCCAGATCGGTGAGGAAATCCACCACCTGGCTGGTCTTGTCAGCCATCTTGGTCGCCAGCGACAGCTCGGCATAGTTGGCAAAGCCCAACAACCGGGCCAGCTCGCTGCGCAGGGTGAGCAGCTCGGTCATGATGGCGGAGTTGTCCCACTTGCCAGCATTGGGCCCCTGATCGGAAGCGCGGGTGGTGAAGGCTTCATACATCTCGGCCCGCAGCTCGCGGTTGTCGGCATACATCATCACCGGCAGGTAGGAGGGAATATCCAGCGTGAACAGCCACCCCTCCTTGCCTTTGAACTCGGCCATCTGGCGAGCCGCCGCCAGCACGCTCTCCGGCAGACCGGCCAGCTCAGCCTCATCGGCCACCAGCTTGTGCCAGCCCTGGGTCGCATCCAGCACGTTGTTGCTGAAGCGGGAAGCCAGCTCGGAGAGGCGGGCCTGAATTTCGCCGTAGCGCTGCTGCGCCTCGGCAGGCAGACCAATACCGGAGAGGCGGAAGTCGCGCAGGGTGTTCTGGATCTCCTTGCGCTGGGCGCCGCCAAGCCGCGGGAAATCATCGCTCTCGGAGAGCGCCAGATAGGCTTGATAGAGCCCCTCGTGTTGACCGACATAGGTCTGGAATTCGGAGAGCAGCGGCAGACAGGCATCGTGGGCCGCGCGCAGTGGTTCGCTGTTGAGCACGGAGTTGAGGTGGCTGACCGGTGACCAGATCCGCGCCAGACGGTCGTTGACCTCTTCCAGCGGGGCGATCAGGCTGTCCCAGGTGTGGGGCTCGGAGTGCGCCAGCACATCCTTGATCTTCTGTTTGCAATCGGCGATGGCCTGCGTCACGGCGGGCTGTACATGATCAGGCTGGATCTGGCTGAAAGGGGGCAGCGAATCCATTGACAGCAAAGGGTTATTCATCCCGGTTACCTCTTGTTTGGTCTTGAACAGACCGCTTTAGCAGCTCTTCATGGTTCTCTAACATGTGGCCAAGTCACGCAATAATCAAGCTTCAATCCGCCTGTCGGCACGGTTTTCCCCTCTTTGTGAGCTCAAACACCTCTCTGCCAGACACTGGACGGCAACAGCATGAATAATCGGTACTTTTTTGCTCTTTTTACGGCTTTTTCAACTCTCGAACAACAAGGGAGCAGACCAAATCCAATCAACAAAGGAGTACATCACAACAGACTATCACCGGCCCTTTCCATGCTTGGAAAATAATTAATCAATAAGTTAATAACTAAAACAAATCATGCACATACGTTGATTAATTTGTTTTTAAGTGCATATCATAAGCAGCCTGTTACTCAGGTCACTTGATTCTCCGTGCCGCACGGAGAACGGGTGAAAAAGGCAAAGTGAACCGAAAGGGCACGACGCAAAGCCACCGGTCTAAGGGAGATTTCCTATGACAGCGGGGCTGCCCCCGGGAGCGTTCGGCCATAGCTGGACGCTCCGTTTGTACTGTATGGAGATATCAAGATGAACAAATTGAAGTTATCCCTGCTGGGCTGTCTGCTCGGCATGGGCGCCCCCATGGCGCAGGCCGCCTCGGCCGGTCAGGCCATGGTCAATCCCCAATCCGGAGTCGTCGTGGGTTACTGGCACAACTGGTGCGGTGGCTCTGGCTATCAGGGCGGTACCGCTCCCTGCGTCAAGCTCGACCAAGTCAATCCGCAATACAACGTGGTCGATGTCTCCTTCATGAAGGTGTATGGCAGCGATCCCATCCCCACCTTCAAGCTCGACCCGGCTACCGGCATGAGCGAGAGCCAGTTTATCGAGCAAATTGCCCTGCTGAACAGCCAGGGCCGCTCCGTGTTGCTGGCGCTGGGCGGTGCCGATGCCCATATCGAGCTGCGTACCGGTCAGGAGCAGGCCTTCGCCGACGAGATCATCCGTCTGGTGGAGACCTATGGCTTCGACGGTCTGGACATCGATCTGGAGCAGTCCGCCATCACTGCCGCCAACAACCAGACCGTGATCCCGGCTGCCCTGCGGCTGGTCAAGGACCACTACCGCGCGCAGGGGAAAAACTTCCTCATCACCATGGCGCCCGAATTCCCCTACCTGACCGCCAGCGGTCTCTATACCCCCTATCTGCGGGCGCTGGAAGGCTACTACGACTGGATCAACCCCCAGTTCTACAACCAGGGGGGCGACGGCATCTGGATCGACGGGGTAGGCTGGATCGCCCAGAACAACGATGCCCTGAAAGAGGAGTTCATCTACTACATGGCGGACTCTCTCATCAACGGCAGTCGCGGCTACTACAAGATCCCCCACGACAAGCTGGTATTCGGTATCCCGACCAATATCGATGCCGCCGCCACCGGTTACGTCAAGAATCCACAGGATCTCTTCGACGCCTTCAACCGCCTCAAGAGTCAGGGTCAGCCCCTGCGCGGCGTGATGACCTGGTCCATTAACTGGGACATGGGTCGCAGCGCGGCCGGTCAGGCCTACAACGAAGCCTTCATCAAGAGCTACGGCCCCTTCATCCACGAGCAGAACATCACCCCGCCGGACGAGAACGGCAAGCCGGTGTTCAGTGGCCTGAGCGATGCCCGCGTCAAGCACGGCACCCGCTTTGACCCGCTGGCCGGCGTCAGCGCCAGTGACAAGGAAGATGGCGATCTGACCAGCCAGATCCAGGTGGAAGGGAGCGTTGATACCCAGCGTATCGGCCTCTATCCCCTCACCTACAAGGTGAGCGACAGCGACAACCAGACTACCGAGCAGGTTCGCACCGTCGAGGTCTACAGCATGAAGCCGGTCTTTACCGGTATTGCGGACACTACTATCGAGCTCGGTACGCCGTTCAACGCCATGGCCGGCGTCAGCGCCCATGATGAGGAAGATGGCGATCTGACCGCCAACATTCAGGTCAGCGGCAACGTCGACAGCAGCAAGGTCGGCCGCTACACCCTCACCTATCAGGTGAGCGATAGCGCAGGCCAGCGCGTCACCCAGCAGCGCAACGTGACCGTCAGGGAGCAGGGCGCCATCTGTCAGAACAGCTGGGATGCCAAAAAGACCTACGTCGGCGGCGACATCGTCAGCCACAACGGCAAGAGCTGGCGCGCCGAATGGTGGACCCAGAACGATGAGCCGGGTACGACCGGTGAGTGGGGCGTCTGGCGTCTGCAGGGAGAGAGCGACTGCGATGGTGGCGAGAAGCCGCCGGTGATCGGCAGCAGCGACTTCACCGTCAGCGCCATGGGTTCCGACTACACCATAGTCAACGGTCAGGTCACCATCCGCTTCAACATCACCACCGCCAACCCGGTGCAGATCTCTGCCACGCTGGAGCAGAACGGCCGCAGCTATGGCAACACTACCAGTCTGGTGAACGGTACCAGCGCACTGGTATTGCAAGGCAGCAATGTGACCGATGGTAGCTATGAAGTGGTGATCAACGGTCTGGCAGATGGCCAGCAGCCTGTGGTACAGCGCTTCCCGGTCACCCTGGCTGAAGAGAGCGACAACGGCGGCAACGATGGTGACTACCCGGCCTACGCCCCCAACACCAGCTATCAGGCCGGTGATCGGGTCAGCAATGCCGGTGGCAACTACGAGTGCAAACCCTGGCCCTACAGCGGCTGGTGTGGCGGCTCGACCAGCCACTATGCACCGGGTACCGGCACTGCCTGGAGCGATGCCTGGACCAAGCTGTAATCAGCCGGTCATAACCAAGAGGGAACCGCAGGCTCCCTCCGCCACTATGCATCAACCGCGACCGGCACTGCCTGGAGCGATGCCTGGACCAAGTTGTAATCAGCCAGCCATAACAAAGAGGGGGAGCCATCGGCTCCCCCTCTCGTTTATCTCTTCAACCCGGATTAACGGGCATCTTCTTTCAGCCACTGCGCCACGCGCTTGGCGAAGTAGGTGAGGATGCCGTCAGCACCGGCCCGCTTGAAGCAGAGCAGGGACTCCATGATGCACTCCTTCTCTTTCAGCCAGCCATTCTGGATCGCTGCCATGTGCATGGCGTACTCGCCACTCACCTGATAGGCGAAGGTCGGCACGCCGAACTTATCCTTCACCTGACGGATCACATCCAGATAGGGCATGCCCGGCTTGACCATCACGCTGTCGGCCCCTTCCTGAATATCCAGCGCCACTTCGTGCAGGGCTTCATTGCTGTTGGCCGGATCCATCTGGTAGGTAGCCTTGTTGCTCTTGCCGAGGTTGCCGGCAGAGCCAACTGCATCACGGAACGGGCCGTAGTAGCAGGAGGCGTACTTGGCAGAGTAGGCCATGATCTGGGTGTTGATGAAGCCGTTCTCTTCCAGTGCAGCGCGGATGGCGCCGATGCGGCCATCCATCATGTCGGACGGCGCGACTATATCGACGCCAGCCTCGGCATGGGAGAGCGCCTGCTTGATCAGGATCTCGGTGGTGATGTCGTTCAGCACATAGCCTTCGTCATCGATGATGCCGTCCTGACCGTGGGTGGTGAACGGGTCGAGCGCCACGTCGGTGATGACCCCCAGCTCCGGGAAGCGGGCCTTGAGAGCACGCACGGTGCGCTGGGCCAGTCCGTTCGGGTTGTAGGCCTCTTCCGCCATCAGGCTCTTGCTCTCCAGCGGGGTGACCGGGAACAGGGCAATGGCAGGTACGCCCAGCGCCACCAGTTCAGCGGCTTCCTCCAGCAGCAGATCGATGGAGAGACGTTCTACCCCCGGCATAGAGGGAACGGCTTCCCGACGGTTCTCCCCCTCCAGCACGAACACCGGATAGATGAGATCGTTGACGGTCAGTACGTTCTCGCGCACCAGACGACGGCTGAAATCATGTTTGCGCAGACGGCGCAGGCGGCGGCCCGGAAAGGCGCCCGGAAGAGTTGTAGCCATGAATCACTCCTGGAGAGGAAGTTGGAAGAACGCGGCGGAAGTGGCCCGGGTGTGGGCCAGCAAGGCCTCGGGCGCTTCACCACGACAGGCCGCCACCACCTGGGCGATGTGCGGCAAAAAAGCAGGTTCGTTGCGTTTCGGGCGGGGTTTCAGATCCCGCGGCACCAGATAGGGGGCGTCGGTCTCGATCATCAGCCGGCCGGCTGGAATGCGGGCCACCTGCTCGCGCAGCAGCTGGCCGCGACGCTCGTCGCACAGCCAACCGGTCACCCCGATATGCATCCCCAGCGCCAGACACTCGTCCAGCTCCTCGTCTGAGCCGGTGAAGCAGTGCAGCACGGCTCCCGGTAGTTTCGGCAACCAGGGATGGAGGATCTCGATGAAACGGGCGTGCGCATCGCGGCAATGGAGAAACACCGGCATCCCGAGCTCGGCGGCCAGTGCCAGCTGGGCGTCGAACACAGCGTCCTGCACCGGACGGGGGGAGAAATCGCGGTTGTAGTCGAGGCCGCACTCGCCGATAGCGACCACCTGCGGCAAGGCTGCCAGCTCGCGCAAGGCGGGCAGGGTCGCCTCATCGACACTCTTGGCATCGTGGGGATGGACCCCGGCGGTGGAGAAGCAGTAGCCCGGCCAGCGGGCGGCCAACCCGGCGCTCTCGTGGCTGCCTTCCAGATCGGTACCGGTCAGGATCAGGGCCTCTACCCCGGCGGCGCGAGCGCGGGCTACCAGTTCAGGCTGTTCACCGGCGAACTGGCTGCTGGTCAGGTTTAAACCGATATCGATCATGGGATGAGACGTTCCGAACAAAAGGAATACATATCAGGTATTTGAAAACCATCTACCGAATGGGGTCTTACCATACGCCTCGAACGGGAGCATGAAAAGAGGAAGGGAGCCTTAGCTCCCCTCTTCAGTCTGTTCCTGCTTCTCTTCTTCGCTCTCTTCTTTCACGTAGAAACGGGCGAAGAAGAGACCCAGCTCCCACAAGCCCCACATGGGGATCGCGAGCAGCGTCTGGGAGAAGACATCGGGCGGCGTCAGCAGCATACCGACCACAAACACCCCGACGATAACGTAGGGACGCTTCTCCCGAAGGCTCTTGGGACTGGTTACCCCGGTCCAGCAGAGCAGGATGGTGGCCACCGGAATTTCGAACGCCACCCCGAACGCGAAGAACAGGGTCAGTACGAAGTCCAGATAGCTGGCGATGTCGGTCGCCACCGTCACCCCGGCGGGGGCGGTACTGGTGAAGAAGCCGAATACCAGCGGGAACACCACGTAATAGGCAAACGCCATCCCCGCGTAGAACAGCAGGGCACTGGAGACCACCAACGGCATGATCAGGCGCCGTTCATGCTGGTACAGACCGGGGGCGATAAAGGCCCAGGCCTGATAGAGCAGATAGGGGATCGCCACGAAGAAGGAGACCACCAGCGTCAGCTTGATCGGCGTCAGGAAGGGGGTCGCCACATCCGTCGCTATCATGCTGGTGCCTGCCGGCAGCTGGCTTAGCAGCGGCTGCGCCACGAAGTCGTAGATGTTGTTGGAGAAGTAGATCAGCGCCAGAAAGACCAGCAGGATGGCCGTCACCGACCGCAACAGGCGGGTTCTCAGCTCCACCAGATGGCTGATCAGGGGTTGTTCTGCCTGACTCATGGCTTCGCCTCCCCTTTGCTGACCGGCTCGTTCACGACTTCATGCTCCTGCTGGCTGTTGACCGGCGGCACCTCGTCATTCACCTGGGCAACCTGAGCCACTGGCTCGACGGGAGCAACAGGCTCTGCGACGGGGGGACGGATCTCGTTCTCGACCTGATAGGGGCGGTTGACCGACTGGGCCGCCGCCTTGAGCTGTTCGATGGACTCCTGCAGCTCGGGGCTCAGGTTGTTCATCTGCAGCTGTTCGGCCTTCTTCAGGTCATTGTGCAGCTCTTGCAGCTTGAGCTCCTGCTCCAGCTCGGCCTTGACCGAGTTGGCGGTGGAGCGGATGAGGCGGATCCAGTGCGTCGTCGTGCGGATAGCGCTGGGCAGCCGTTCCGGCCCCAGCACCACCAACGCTACAACGGCGATAACCACCAGCTCCCAAAAACCGATATCGAACATGGCTTAGGCCTGATCTTTGTCTTTCTGCTTGGCGGTCTCGGCGTTCTGGTTAGCCGTTTCGTTCAGCTGCTTCGGCGGAAACTCGGCATCATTCTGTTGCGGCTTGGCATCGCTTGGCTCATCGGCCAGCGCCTTTTTGAACCCCTTGACCGCTGCCCCCAGATCGCCACCGATCCCGCGCAGTTTCTTGGTACCGAACAGCAGCACGACGATGACTGCAATGATCAACAATTGCCAAATACTGATACCACCCATGACTTTCTCTCCAGAGCAGGCGCCTGATGGCGCGGTTTTTGTTTAATGGGAACGGGTTCGCAGCCAACCAAGCAGCCAGCAGATCCCGGCACCGGTGAGGCTGATTTGTCCCCACTCGATGTGTTGTTTTTGGGTCAGCAAGAATACACCCGCCAATAGCAGGCTGGCTCCCACCCCTAAGAGGTAGCGAGCCTGACCCTGGCGACGACTGTGGCGCCGAAACTCGGCAAACATCTGGTCGAAGTGGTGCTGCTGATGACGGGTCTGGCGCAGGGTCTCGTAGACCAGCTCGGGCAGTTCCGGCAGCTTCTCCGCCCAGAACGGCGCCTTCTCCTTGATGGCATTCAATACCGACTTGGGACCCACCTGCTCGTGCATCCAGTTTTCGAGGAACGGCTTGGCGGTCTGCCACAAGTCCAGCTGGGGATAGAGCTGACGGCCCAGTCCCTCGACATAGAGCAGGGTCTTCTGCAGCAGCACCAGCTGCGGCTGTACCGCCATATGGAAGCGGCGCGCAGTGTTGAACAGGTTGAGCAGCACGTGACCGAACGAGATCTCGGAGAGCGGCTTCTCGAAAATGGGCTCCAGCACGGTGCGGATGGCGAACTCGAACTCGTCCACCTTGGTATCGGCCGGCACCCAGCCCGACTCCACGTGCAGTTCCGCCACCCGGCGATAGTCACGGTTGAAGAAGGCGAGGAAGTTCTCCGCCAGATAGCGTTTGTCTTCCCGGTTGAGGGTACCGACGATGCCGCAGTCGATACCGATCCAGAGCGGGTTTTCCGGATGTTCGTAAGAGACGAAGATATTGCCCGGGTGCATGTCGGCGTGGAAGAAGCTGTCACGGAACACCTGGGTGAAGAAGACCTCCACCCCGCGCTCGGCCAGCAGCTTCATGTTGGTACCGTTGGCTTCCAGCGCAGCGATATCGGAGACCGGTATGCCGTAGATGCGCTCCATCACCAGCACCTGCTCGCGGCAGAGATCGGTGATGATTTCAGGTACATAGAGCGCCTCGGAGCCGGTGAAGTTGCGCCGCAGCTGGATGGCGTTGGCCGCCTCCCGCATCAGGTTGAGCTCGTCGAGGATGGTCTTGCGATACTCCTCCACCACCTCGATGGGGCGCAGTCGCGCACTCTGGGGCACAAAGCGCGCCACCAGACGGGCCAGCGCCCGCATCAGGCGCAGATCAGCGTCGATGACCGGCTCGATGTCGGGGCGGATCACCTTGATGACGATCTCGCGGCCACTCTCTTTCAGCCGGGCGGTATGCACCTGGGCGATGGAGGCGGAGGCCAGCGGCGTCTCGTCGAAGTCGTCGAACAGGGTCTCGATAGGGCAACCCAGACTGCGCTCAATCTGCTGACGCGCCGCCTGACCGCAGAAGGGGGGCACTCTGTCCTGCAGCAGGGCCAGCTCCTCGGCGATGTCCGGCGGCAGCAAGTCACGCCGGGTCGAGAGCATCTGGCCAAATTTGATGAAGATGGGGCCAAGGGCCTCGAAGGCGAGGCGGATGCGGGCGCCGCGGCTGAGATCCGGTTGCTGGTTCTTGAGCCAGAACAGGGAGCGGCGGGCCAGACGACCCGGCCAGGGTTGATAGCGAGCGGGCACCAACTCGTCGATGCCCCGCTCCAGCAGGATGGTGATGATGCGATAGAGGCGTTTGAACTCTTTCGGGGTCATCAGGCCACCTGCTGTTCGAGTCGAGCCAGCCGCAGTTCAACGGCCTTGAGCTGCTGAGCCAGCACCTCGACATCATCGTTGAAGCTCGCCACTTCCAGCGGGCCGGGGGCGAGGCGGATCTCTTCGGTCAGATATTCCGCCAGCTGACGCTGGCTGCGGCACAGTTCGCGGCCGACCAGACGACGCGCCTGACGGGCACCGCTGAACAGGGAGTGGGCCACGACATCGCCGGTATAGCGGGATAGCTCCTCTTCCCAGTCGATATCGAGCTCGCCCAGCAGCACGCTGAACGCTTGCACCAGCTGGGGGTCACCGCTCAGATCCAGCTTCTCCTCGCGAATATAGCGGGTCAGGGCGGAGGGCTCCTTGAGCAGACCGAGGGCGGTCAGGGAGAGGCTCAGCACTGCATCCGCCTCACCTTCATAGCTGGCCAGCACATCCAGCCGACGCTCGGAGAAGACAAACCAGAGCGGCTTGAGTTCACGCAGCTCCAGCTTGAGTACCTTGCCTGCCAGCTTGCGCAGCCGCTCCGGGCTCTCTTTGTCCAGCCCCAGCAACTGATTGAGGCTGGTTTCGATCACGGCGGTGACCATGGCATCCATCGGCATAGGCAACCTTAAAACTTGTAACCGCGGTGCAGGGCGACCACGCCCTGAGTCAGGTTGAAGTACTCAACCTGTTCGAAACCGACATTTTCCATCATGCCGGCCAGGGTCTGCTGATCTGGGTGCATGCGGATCGACTCCGCCAGGTATTTGTAACTTTCGCTGTCGTTCGCGACGATTTCGCCCATTTTCGGCAGCAGTTTGAAGGAGTAGAGATCGTACAGCTTGGCGATCACTTCGCTGACCGGCTTGGAGAACTCCAGCACCAGCAGACGGCCGCCCGGCTTGAGCACCCGGAACATGGAGGAGAGCGCCTTGTCCTTGTCGGTGACGTTGCGCAGGCCGAAGCCGATGGTGATGATGTCGAAGTGGTTATCCGGGAACGGGAGCGCCTCGGCGTTGGCCTGGACGTAGGAGACGTTGTTGGCCACCCCCAGATTGCGCAGCTTGTCGCGGCCAACCTTGAGCATGGAATCGTTGATATCCGCCAGCACCACCTGACCGGTTTCGCCAACGATGCGGGAGAACTTGGCGGTCAGATCGCCGGTACCACCGGCCAGATCCAGCACCTTCTGTCCCTTGCGCACGCCGGAGCAGTCGATAGTGAAGCGCTTCCACAGGCGGTGGATGCCGAACGACATCAGATCGTTCATCAGATCATACTTGGCTGCCACCGAATGGAAGACGCCAGCCACCAGAGTTTCTTTCTCGGTCGCGGCCACGGTTTTAAAGCCGAAATGCGTTGTCGTAGCTTGTTCTGACATCCCTTAAACACCCATAGAACAAAGAATGGTCGCCAGTTTACCAGAGCCAATGGCGTGCGGACACCTTAAACCCGGCTCGCAACCATCTGCATGCCGTGCATGACCATGGCCGTGCAGAGGAACAGATTGAGGATGATATTGAGCTGCGCCTTCAGATCGGCACAGTGCTGGGCCAGTACCACTGGAATCGAGGGCAAAGGAGGAGAAGCAGGTCAAGACGCCGAAGCGCCCCCAATCGCAACATAGAACCGGGCTTGCATGGCATCAATCACTCCCTCAGGGTAAGGCCGCCATTATGTCGCAATGGCGGCCCTTGTGCCCAGCGAGGGAACTAATCGCCATCCGGCCTGATTGAAAACTCAGCGGCGAAAATCGATGGGCTCGGGCTGACCCAGTACGATCTCGGTCTGGGCCGGACGGGTCTGGGCAATCACCTTGCCGTGGCGGATCGAGTAACGTACCGGCACCTGACGACGCACCGCATCGAAACCGCTATCGGCGGGCAGGATCAGCAAGTTGGCCGGTTTCCCCACCTCGATGCCATAGCGATCCTGCACGTTCAGGGTGCGGGCGCTGTGGCTGCTGATTAGCTTCAAACCGTCGTTGATCTGCTCGTAACCCATGATCTGGCAGATATGCAGCCCCATGTGCAGCACCTGCAACATGTTGGCGGTGCCCATGGGATACCAGGGATCGAACACGTCGTCGTGACCGAAGCAGACGTTGATGTTCGCCTCCAGCATCTCCTTCACCCGGGTGATACCGCGGCGCTTGGGATAGGTATCGAAGCGCCCCTGCAGGTGAATGTTCACCAGCGGATTGGCCACGAAGTTGATGTCTGCCATCTTGAGCAGCCGGAACAGGCGGGAAGCATAGGCTCCGTTGTAAGAGTGCATGGCGGTGGTATGGCTGGCCGTGACTCTATGGCCGATACCGCGCTCGTAGGCCAGGGTCGCCAGCGTCTCGATAAAACGGGACTGCTCGTCATCGATCTCGTCGCAATGCACATCGACCAGAACCTGATACTTCTCGGCAAGATCGAAGATGTAGTGCAGACTTTCGACCCCATATTCCCGAGTAAACTCGAAATGGGGGATCGCACCGATCACGTCGGCGCCCAGCTTGAGCGCCTCCTCCAGCAGTGCCTTGCCGTTGGGGTAGGAGAGGATCCCCTCCTGCGGGAAGGCGACGATCTGCAGCTCGACCCACTCCTTCATCTCCTCCCGCACCTCCAGCATCGCCTTCAGAGCCACCAGATTGGGGTCGGAGACATCAACGTGGGTGCGGACGAACTGGATTCCGTTGGCGATCTGCCATTTCAGTGTCTGGATGGCACGCTGTTTCACATCTTCATGGGTCAGCAACGCCTTGCGTTCGGCCCAGCGCTCGATCCCTTCGAACAGGGTGCCGGAGAGATTCCAGCTCGGCTCGCCGGCCGTCTGGGTGGTATCGAGGTGAATGTGGGGTTCGATAAAGGGAGCGATAGCCAGACCGCCCTCCCCGTCCAGCACTCGACCGGCGACGGCATGTTCGTCATGGGGCTCGATGGCGGTGATGACTCTATCCTGACAGCGGATCTGCCACAACCCTTCCCGATCGGCCAAACGAATATGTTGAATCAGCATTTGCTAGCTTCCTGTACCAGAACCGGCCGCTGGGTGAGGCGAACCAGAATGAAATAGGTGAAGGCGGCGCCCAATACCGCGTTGAGTGGCACTATGCCCGGCAGCCACTTGCCGACAGCCACCCCGACTGCCGTGGCGACCAGCGCCTGCCAGCGCACCGTCTCGAACTGCTGATCGGCAAACTGACGGTAACGCTCACGATTGAGCAGGAAATCCATGATGATAATGCCACCGATCGGCGGAATTGCCGTACTCAAAAAGGCTAGCCAACCGACAAAGTTGTTGTAGAGCCAGAGGGCGCAAGCCGTGCCGATCAGGCCGTTGATCACGCTGAGCGGCTTGCTCTTGAGACCGGTAATGTTGGCAAAACCGAGGCCGGAGGCGTAGAGGGCGTTGTCGTTGGTGGTCCAGATATTGAGACCCAGTACCAAAATGGCGGGGATCAGCAGCCCCTGCATCAGCATCACTTCCGAGATATCGGCCTGCCCAGTCACCGCCGCGCCAGCTGCGCCAAAGATGAACATCAAGGTATTGCCCAAAAAAAACGCCACCATGGTAATCATGACGGCGCCCCAGGGTTTGCGACCAAACCGAACAAAGTCGGCGGTCAGGGTTCCTGCACTGATAAAGGAACCGACTACCATGGTCAGCGCCGTGGTGAACTCGATGGGATTGCTTGGTTGCACCTGCTGCAACGCCGCCATACCGCCGGTCGAGGTCACCGCCAGCCAGACCGAGTAACCACCGAGCAGCGCAATGGCCGGTACCGCCACAAAACTCAGTACCATCAGAGCTGAAATACCGAAGTAGACGGTCACCGTCATCAGAATGCCCGAAATGGCGATCAGCCAGTTCACATCAATGCCGGTCGCCTTCTGCACCGGCAGCGCAAACATGGCCACGCCAACGCCGAACCAGCCGACCTGAGTACCGCCCAGCAACAGGGATGGCAGCCAGGAACCTTTCACACCGAACGAGTAACGCGCAAGCAGATGGGTAGAGAGACCGGTTGAAGCACCGATATAACCAAGACAGGCGGTGTAGATCCCCAGCAACAAGTTACCGAGCAGAACCGCCTTGATGAAATCATCGAACACCAGCCCGGTACCGAGCGCCCCGCCGGTCCACATGCTGGCAGAGAAGAAGGTCAGGCCGAGCATCACCAGCATCAGCGACAGTACACCTTTGCGCCCTTTGGCGGGAACCGCCCCCAAACAGTATTCGTTATCCTGCGCCATGCTCTCTCTCCACGTAATAGGCAAAACGCGCCGGATTTTACATGTAAAACGTTTTACGTCAATCAATCATGGTTAAGTATCTGGATAAAACCATCAATAGCAGTCAAATGAGTAACACATTGGGACTCAAATCAGCAGAAAAACAGGGCAGGCCACAAACAGAGGAAAACATTGAAGATAAGGAATATGAGGAGATTTTTTGGAAAGCGACAGATGCAAAAAAGCCTCCCTTTTCAGGGAGGCTTTCTCTTTAATGGTGCTGATACCCAGAATCGAACTGGGGACCTCATCCTTACCAAGGATGCGCTCTACCGACTGAGCCATATCAGCACACTAACCGGTAAA
>NZ_CAWNWX010000053.1:0-7970 GCF_963878195.1 Aeromonas sp. HMWF016 | reverse complement strand
TGGGATATCAGCTGAGATTATTCTTCCATATGGGGCAAGGAGCATCTCACTTGGGAAGATGGCGTCTAGGAACCGATGAATTTAACGAGATGGTTTTTCCTGTCCCCTCATGTGAAGAGCAACGCACAATTGCAGCCTTCCTCGACTATGAAACCGCTCGGATTGATCAGCTGATTGCCAAGCAACAGCAACTGATTGAGCTGCTCAAGGAGAAGCGGCAGGCGGTGATCTCCCACGCCGTCACCAAGGGCCTCAACCCCAACGCCCCCATGAAAGACTCCGGCATCGAGTGGCTCGGCCAAGTGCCGGAGCATTGGATCCATAACTTTAAGCTTGGTGCTGTAGCCGAGCAAAATAGAGGCAGTTTTGTAAATGGACCATTCGGCAGTGATTTGCTTTCAAATGAATTAACACAAGAAGGTGTTCCAGTAATCTACATTAGAGATGTGAAACCTTCCGGCTACTATCGTAAAAGCACAGATTGTGTTACACCCAAAAAAGCCAAGCAGCTGAATGTATGTAAGGTTGAACCTGGTGATGTTTTGGTGGCGAAAGTAGGTTCTCCTCCTGGCGAAGCTTGTATTTACCCCAACTCCGAACCAGAGGCAATAATTACTCAGGACGTTGTCAGAATTCGAGTGAACAAGCAGCTTTGTGATGCTTATTATTTATCGTGCTTGCTCAACTCAACGTATGGAAAGGCAATTGTTGATGATATCAGCGTCGAGTCTACTAGAAAGAGATTTGGGCTCGGTGATTACAAACAATTAAAAATACCTTTGCCACCTTTAGATGAACAAATCCAGCTCGCGAGCTGGATTCGCGACCAATGCGATAAGTTGGACATGCTGAATACTAAGGCTAAATGTACCATTGATTTGATGCAAGAACGCCGCATCGCCCTGATTTCCGCCGCAGTGACCGGCAAGATCGACCTACGGGGCTGGACTCCACCTAGTGACAATGAGGTAACCGCATGACGCTTTCTAGTGCTTTGCAATACCCTCAACTTGCCAGCCATGCTGTGCTTTCTGAGTGTCGTTGTTACCGCTACGCCTTAAGTCGGGTATGGGATAGCAGCAAACCTTATGCCCTGTTTATTGGACTGAACCCATCCACTGCAGATGAGACAGAGGATGACCCTACTATTCGCCGTTGCATTGGTTTTTCAAAAAGCTGGGGCTATGGTGGCTTGGTGATGGCCAACCTCTTCGCCTATCGGGCTACCGACCCTGATGATATGAAAGTAGCCGTAGAGCCGATTGGTATTGCCAATAATGATTGGCTTACCGAGCTCGCTAATAAAGCAGGGGTGGTAGTGGCTGCATGGGGGAATCATGGGGCTTTTAAGCAACGTTCATCCCACGTCCGAGGCTTTTTAACTGAACTGCATTATCTGAAACTGAATCAATCGGGGGAACCTGCTCACCCTCTTTATCTCAAGAGTACCCTCACCCCAATTAAGTGGACTAAATAGGGTATGTTATCGATTAAACGGAAGTGAAATAACAATGGATAACAAAGCACGGGAAAAGGCTTTTCAAGACCATATTATCGAGCAGCTGGCTGCTTCGGGCTGGTTGGTGGGCGAGTCGTTTCACTACGATAAAGAGCGAGCACTCTACCCGGAAGACTTGATCGCCTTTGTGCAAGAGAGCCAGCCTGAGGGGTGGCAGAAATTCTGCAAGACCTATGGCGAGCAGCCGGAACGCCACTTGCTGGACGGTGCGGTACGCCAGCTTAAACGCAGTGAGGGGGGAACCCTGTGGCTGCTGCGTAATCAGATTGAAGATCGCGGCCATCGACTCAAGGTCGTCAGCTTCAAGCCTGATCATGACTTGAATCCCGAGCTTCTGGTTCGTTATCAAGCCAACCGGCTGCGGGTTGTGCCCGAGTTAGTCTATAGCCCCCATGGCTATGATGGCCGTATCGATCTGACCCTCTTTTTGAACGGCATCCCGGTAGCGACACTGGAGCTCAAATCTTGCTTCAAGCAGTCGCTGGAGAATGCCAAGAAACAGTATCGGGAAGATCGTTTGCCCAAGACCAATGGGCGTGATGAACCACTACTGAGTTTTCGCCGCGGGGCGCTGGTGCACTTTGCAGTGAATCAGTTCGAGGTGGCGATGACCACCAAACTGGCGGGCGACTCGACTTTCTTCCTGCCATTTAACCAGGGCACCCGTGAGGGTGGGGCGGGCAATGATCAGCCCTTGCCAGTGAATGGTGAGGAGGGTATTGCTACCGGTTATCTGTGGCAAGAGATCCTGCAACCGGATAACTTCCTGCGGATACTGAGCCGCTATCTGCACCTTGAGGTCAAGGTGGAAGAGGATGAGCTGGGGCGGCAGAATAAGAAAGAGACGATGATTTTTCCTCGCTATCACCAGTGGAAAGTGGTTCAGAATTTGTTGGCCACGGTGGGGCAGGAGGGGGCTGGTCAGAAGTACCTGATCCAGCACTCGGCGGGGTCTGGCAAATCCAACTCTATTGCCTGGCTGACCCATCAGCTGGCCTCGCTCTACCTAGATAAAGGGGAGAAGTTGTTCAATTCGGTGATTGTGATTACCGATAGAACGGTGCTCGACAGCCAGTTGCAAGAGACCATTGCCCAGTTTGACCATGCTGATGGGGTAGTGAGCCGCATCAACCGTGAAGAGGGAGATGGCTCCAAGTCAGCACAGCTTACCGATGCACTGGCCAGTGGCACGCCCATCATCATCGTCACCATTCAAACCTTCCCTCATGTGCTCAAGGCTATTCAGGAGTCGACCACGCTGAAAGGCTCTCGCTTTGCGGTGGTTGCCGATGAGGCGCATTCAAGCCAGACCGGCAGCACGGCGCGTCAGTTGCGTGAGGTATTGATGGCCGAGCAGCTGGATGGGGAAGAGGAGCTCAGTGGCGAAGATGTGATGAACATGACGCTGGCCGCTCGCGGTGGCAGTCAGAACATCAGCTACTTCGCCTTTACGGCAACCCCGAAGGGTAAAACGCTGGAGCTGTTTGGCCGCCCAGCGAACCCGGCGATGCCGCTTGGCCCGGATAACAAGCCCAAGCCATTTCATGTTTACTCCATGCGTCAGGCGATCGAGGAGGGTTTTATCCTCGACGTGCTGAAGAACTACACCAACTATTCGCTTGCCTACAAACTCGCCATGAAGGCAGAGGAGGCAGATAAGGAAGTGGATGCCAAGAAGGCTCGCATCAGGCTATCCAAGTGGGTGCGGCTACACCCGCACAATATCGGCCAGAAAGTGGCGATCATCGTTGAGCATTTCCGCACCAACGTGGCCAATCTTCTGGGAGGGCAGGCCAAGGCGATGGTTGTGACGTCGAGTCGGCTGGAGGCGGTTCGCTACAAGCTGGCGTTCGACAAGTATGTAACAGAGCAGGGCTATGGTGCTATTCGTGCCATGGTGGCGTTCTCTGGCGACATCGAAGAGGAAGGGCAGAGCTTTAACGAGCGGAACATGAACCCCGAGCTTAATGGGCGGGACATGCGTAAGGCATTCGATACCCACGACTATCAGGTGATGCTGGTGGCCAACAAGTTTCAGACCGGTTTCGATCAGCCCAAGCTGTGTGCCATGTATGTGGACAAGAAGCTGACAGGAGTGGACTGCATCCAGACCCTTTCTCGCCTCAACCGCACCTATCCTGGCAAGGAGAGCACCTTTGTGCTCGATTTCGTGAATGATCCGCAGGATGTGCTGGAGGAGTTCCAAAAATATTTTGAGACAGCCACCCTCGATACCGTCTCCGATCCCAATCTAGTCTATGACCTGTTCCACAAGCTGAAAGCGACGGGCATCTTTACCTGGAGCGAGGTGGAGGCGTTTAGCGATGCCTATTTCGATCCCAAGCGTGGGGCCGAAGCCTTGCCCGGTTATATCAAACCGGCTGTCGAACGGTTCACCAAGCGTTACAAGCTGGCCAGTGAAGCTGTGCGGGAGTGTCGCCAGATGCTCAAACGCATCGAGCGGGAAGGGGGATCTGCGACTGATAAGGTAAATGCCGAACGGCGGGTCAAAGAAGCGACCGAAGCCCGGGGCGAGCTCGATCTCTTCAAGAAAGATCTCAATAGCTATGTGCGGTTCTATGAGTTTGTCTCCCAGATCACCGCCTTTGATGACGAATCATTGGAGCGGCTCTGCGTGTTCGCCCGCCACCTGCTGCCGATGTTGCGTCAGGAGGTGCTGGAGGAGGACGAGATTGATCTCTCTCAAGTGTTGCTGAGCCATTACAACCTCAAGGCCAAGCGAACTCAGGATCTCAAGCTCAAAGCTGATGCAAGCGGCAATGGTTTGCAGGGCATCTCGGCGCTCGGCAGTGCCAAAGCAAAAGAAGAGAAGAAAGACTTCCTCTCTCACATCTTGGAGCAATTGAACGATCTGTTCGGTACAGAGGTGACTGATGGGGACAAGCTGGATTGGCTACAGGGGATGGCCAGCAAGATTGCGGAAAACCAGCCCTTGATGGATCAGGTGCGAAATAACCCCCGCGACGCCATCATGCTGGGTGACTATCCCAAGGCGGTTGATGCGGCCGTGATCGAGCGGATGGATATCCAGAATGGCATGTCGCTGGACTACCTCTCTCGGCCCGAGGCGGCCAATATCATCCAAGGGGTTATCCTGGATTTGTTGTTCCATCGACTTGGTAAGCCATTACAAGGGAATCTATGAGTAGTCTGAACTGGGAAGACCTGTTAGCCCACCTCAAGGTTGTGGTGCCGGCAGGCAGCGTGACCAGCTATAAGGTGCTTTCGCGGCATTTTTATGGCCATGACAATGGCACTCAAGCTATTGCCTCCATGCTGAAGGCTGCCGTGGCAGCAGATGTTCGTCATGCGATTTGGACCAACCGAGTGGTAGGGGCTGATGGGAGCGTCGTTGATGTAAACGGACAGGCGGATCAGCTGAAGGAAGAAGGTTGGCTGTTGCCACTCAAAGAGGTGAGAGAGTGATGGGACAGGATTGCTTTCGCTTACCAAGCCGAATCCATGATATCGGTTCTTTAGTGTTTCAAGCCAAGCAATGGAGCCAGACCCCCTCAGTTGAAGATCTCTGGATGGCCTATCTGGCTCGCATTCCTATGGAGCGTACGCGTGAAGAAATCCATGCTCTTCAGTCATGGTTTTATCAAGAGGTTGAGGAGCAGGGGTATGAGCTCCTGCTCATGTAGCCCTTGTTCGACACACATGTCGTGGCGACAGGAGTGCTCCAGCGTTTGCAGTTACGACAGGGATTCAATCGGGTTTTGTTGCGTAGTGTGTTGCGACTTTGGTGGTCATCCGAAGAGCAATCCGTGATGCTGCGGGTTTAAACCGATCTCAGGTTAACTAGACCTGTACACCCCGCCGCAGCGGGGGACAGTAAATAATCTCGTGGCAAACTGGGGGCGGGGGGCACTAGGCCCAGATTTCGTTAATCTATATTCAGTTCAATTGGCAGAATACGGAAACTTTTGCTGGTCGCATCGTAGCGTGCTACCAACCCACGCCAGCGTGCAATCACGTTACCCAGATACGCTTCCAGGCGCGGACATTCCATGGCTCGTTCATACGAACGGTCCTCGTAAGAAACTAGCTTATTGAACTGCAACTTACGCCAGCGTTCGCCATCGTAGATGCTGGCAAGGTAGTAACCCGAATAGCCCCAGTTGGTATGGCCGCCCCAGCGCGCTTGCTTACCCGCGCGGTCATCGCGGCGATAGATGCGAATCGCCCCTACTGCAGTATGAAATTCATCGCAAACCATCTGGCCGCTGACCACGATACTGTCAATTTTACTATTCATATTCCACCTCATTGACTAAAAGAAAATGCCTTTATTGGTGCCTCGCTTTAGACTGATAGTTTATTCATCTGGGCAGACGCGTCTGCCGCGAAATTGGGATAAGCAATGTTCAAACCACCCAGCATGCTGGAAATTTTTGCCGCTCTGCATGACTCGCTAGATGTTGCGCAGAAGCTACCGCGCAATGAAAAGCTGGCATATAAAGATCACCGCACGCTTCCCAGGCATCAGTTGGCCTACGCCACGATGACGCCGCGTCTGCTTTCTTTCCTCGCACATGAGGAACATGCGGGCTTAAAGGATTACCTTGGCAACGTGCAGCGTTTTTTCTGCACGCTGAATGAAGCCCCCTATGAAACAGGTCTCGAACCAGCCAGGGCGCTGGAAGTTTACTGGCAGTTTGTTTTCGGGCCGATGCTTGCCGCGCTGCTCTATCATTTTCGCGACGAACGAAATCAGCATTATGCTATCCATCATATCGGTACGTTATTGCCGAGCTGGGGCATACAGGAAGCTCCAGCTGATCGCGCTCGTTGGGCAAAGGAGGCTATAAAGGCCCAATATCAATATGAAGTGAAGGTGCCGCAGTTCACGCAGGCGGTAAACAATATTCGTGGTGATAGTATTCAAAGCCGGATGGTAATTAACGCCAATCTGGCGATCCTAGACCAAGAGTTGCATGCATTATCACATCCACAGCGTGAACAAATTCACGCATCAGTCTCTGCCTGTTATAACGCGGTGATGATCATCAGGCGTCTTGAAGAGGAAGGGAAAAGTGATTACATTTTGTTGGTTCGAGACTTTTTGAATGCATGTAGCCAGAACCCCGCCAGTGATTTGATGGTCCTGCATAACAGTATTGCGGCTGTTTTACTGCAGGACCACAGCATGAGCTTATTTCAGTGGGAGGGGCATGATCTATTATTAGCGCTGGATGAATATATTGTTCCTAACCTAGAGGCGTTTTATCCTGGTATTCTAGATATCGCGGCAAGATTTGGCGTCGACACGGATTGGCCAGAAATCAAGTCGCTCGATAACTTCTTGGTTGAAATCGATATTTTCGCCTCCGACCTGTCCCTGCTGGGTAATGGATTTATGCATTATTGGTTAATGCATCATCATATTGAACACGGCGATGTAGAAAGGGCATTTCATTTTAGTCAGACGTTCGAACAGATTGCAGAACAGGCACATACGGGGCGTTTCCGCGCTTATAACCTGTTACATAAAATTGTCCTACATTGGGCAATAGAAGGAAAAATGCAGCACAACCAATTTGATAATGATATCGCGCAGTTGATCATGACGCTTCCAGATGAGATATTTTTATTGCCCTTTAAAAGTGAGAAAGGGCTCACATTTTTTTCCCAGTTGGATGACAATGAGCAGATGCTATTGCGCTTGTTCAGAGAGTTTAACCTGCATCATGTAAATTATCAGGTTGATCCGTTTAAAAAACTGACGGAAATAATGCAAGTAGCACTTACTGTCTGTGACGGTAATTGTAGTACTACAACGGACTTATTTCCCATCTTTAAGAATGGACTGGATAAAAACATCTTGCGTACACAACACGCCTTGCCTTTCTCCAAGCGGTTAACCTACAGTGATGCTGTTGAAATACTAGAGGATCTTTATTTATTAGTGGGGTTAAACATTAATGACACGATCATCAGATTTCAGTGCGATCCCCGCTGCAAAGAATTAGTTTTGGCGTTAGGTAGGGGCGTTATTCAGAGATCGTAAATGTCTTTGTGTAACTGGCTGCTAATTACTGCCCGAGTCGTTCGTCGAACAGAATCATGAATTGCGCTATGGCCTGTTTCCAATCCCGGATGGGCATGATCCATTTCTTTGTTATTCCGGTTCTGAGTCAGGTACAGCACCTTCATCATCGACTCGTCTGTTGGTTGGACTGAGCTGCCAGACTGTCACCTCTCCATCACAGAGGAGGCTCGGCAGGATGTGTTCGATTACATTGAAATGTTTTACAACCCCAAACGTCGGCACAGTTTCAACAATGGGCTATCGCCAGTAGAGTGTGAAAAACAATATTTTGAACGGCTCGAAAGTGTCTAAATAGCTGTTCCGAATAGTAGATCACTGGAGGAAGGGAACTCAGTCCAGTTTGTGCGATCTCATTAGTCGCCAAACAAAACAAGCCAC